>DASXGY010000092.1:0-3476 GCA_036488835.1 Acidobacteriaceae bacterium | reverse complement strand
GCGGTCCTGCCGCGCTTATCGCCGCTCCGGTTGCTGCGGTCCTTTTTGTGCGGCGTTCTGCACCAGATCGACCTTGCCTTTGAAGTTTGCGTTCTCCTCGATCGACAGGCGCGCCGCCGTCAGATCGCCCGTCAGCGTCGAGCCCTGGCGCAGCTCCACCTTGCCCGACGCGCGCACATCGCCCAGCAGCGTTCCCACCACAACCACATCGCGTGCGGAGACATTTGCCGACACCTTGGCGTTCTGCCCAATGGTCAGCCGGCTGTCGCTGAGCGTGATCGTTCCCTCAACCACACCGTCCACTACCAAATCTTCGCTGCCATTCACCTCGCCTCGGATCTGGACCGATTTGCCGATTACCGCTGCGCCGGACTCGCCTGCCGCCATATGTCTGGTCTCCTGAAGGGTTCGCACCGCACTCGCGGCGTCAAGTTCTTGAGCGAACTATAGCATTTTAGGTAACACGGTGGTCCGTGGAGTTCTCATTCGACGTGCCTTTTTCCTTTGAGGAAAGCCGCAAGAGCAGATCGCCGGACGTTCTGCGCCTATACCTAAAATGCTATATACGCAAACCGACAACCGCGCCGCAACTCTCCGCGCGTTCTCGCGCTCTAAGTGAAAGGAATGAGACCGTGGGCTGCTACCCTTGATGCAAAGGGACTGCCGAGGCTCGCGGCGTACTGGTTCGGTTAAAGATGCAGCCCTGCTCCCAGGAGATCATGCTTGTTTGGAATCGCCTCCTTTCGCTGGATTCCCCTCGTTCTGCCCGCACTTCTCGTCGCCGCATTCTCCGCAAATTTACATGCGCAGGAGCCGCCCGAAGACCCCGTAGCGCTGGTCCGCGCCGCTTCCTGGAATGAGCTCCACGCCACCGGCGGCACGCATCCATACCGCTTCCGTCTGCGCAAGCAGGATGAGAACGGCTCGACCACCAAGGACATCATCGAAACCAAAGACGGGGACGTCGCGCGCCTGATCTTCGTCAACGATAAGCCGCTGACGGCAGACCGCGCCGCCACAGAGCGGGCGCGGCTCGACAATCTGCTGGCCCACCCGGAGGTGCAGCTACATCGTCATAAAAAGGAAAAAGAGGACAGCAACCGTGAGAACGAGATGGTGCGCCTGCTGCCCGACGCCTTCCTCTATACCTATCGCGGCATCGTGGATACTCCGAGTGGCCCTGCGTGGCGCCTGAACTTTCAGCCGAACGAAAAATTCATTCCTCCGGATCGCGAGGCCGAGGTCTATCACGGGATGGCCGGCGAGCTGTTGATCGATTGCGCGCAGAAGCGTCTGGCCCGGATGGACGCGCATCTGGTCGTGGACGTGAATTTCGGCTGGGGCGTGATCGGCCGGCTTTACAAGGGAGGCACCATCCTGGTGATTCAGAAAGACGTGGGCGACAACCACTGGGAGACCAACCACCTGAAGCTCAACCTGACAGGAAAGATCCTGATGATCAAAAGCCTGGTCATTCAATCCACCGAGGATGGCTCTGACTACAAGCCGGTGAGCAACACCCTCACCTACAAGGACGCCATCCACCTGCTCGAAAGCGAGTAGACCCCGGAATCCGCCCGGAATCTTGGCGGTTCGTCCCGGCGAACATTCTTAGCGTGAACCTCAGGCCGCCTGTTCGCGTAGCCTCCTTGTGGCACTTTCTACGCGCTGCGCTGAGGTCCGCATGATGCTCCTGACAAATCTCCGGCAAGCTCTGCTTCGTCTTCTTCACGCCCCTCTCTTCACCATCATCGCCGTCCTCACGCTGACCCTCGGCATCGGTGCGAACACCGCCATCTTCAGCGTTATTCAGGGCGTGCTGCTGCATCCGGCGGGCATCGAAGACCCTGCCACCCTGGTCTCCTTTCATGCGCGCTACACGCAGCTCAATCTGCCCAGCATCGGCGTCTCCGCACCCGACCAGGCAGATGCCGCCTCGCTCTCCTCGTTCGTCTCCTCCTCCGCCATGTATGACGAGCAAAGTTTCAATGCGCAGCAGAACGGCCGCACTGTGCATCTACTCGCGGCGATGGTCACCTGGCCCTGGTTCCACACCTTCGGCGCCGAGCCCATCCTTGGCCGCACCTTCGGTCCGGATGATGATCAGAAGGGCGCAGCGCGCACCGTCGTTCTCAGCTATGGCGCATGGCAGCGACTCTTTGGCGGACAGCATGACGCCATCGGCAAGGCCCTCGTCCTCGACGGGCAGTCCTATCGCGTGATCGGCGTCATGCGCAGCGACTTCGACTGGCCGCGCAGCCGCGATGTCTGGGTGCCGCTCGGTCTGCCTCCAACCGCCTACGCCGCCGCCGAGCGATACAACGAGTTCTACTCGGGCGTCGTCCGCCTGCGCCCCGGCGTCTCCGTCGCGCAATTCAATGCCGCCATCGACCAGAAGCATCTCGAACAAATACGTCGCGAGGGCTCCGGCAGTTTCGGTAAGAGTGCCGGCTGGAGCATGTTCGCAGACCCCTGGACCAACGATGCAGCCGGCGACCTGCGTAAACCGCTCATCGCCCTCTTCGCCGTCGTCGGCGGCGTGCTGCTCATCGCCTGTCTCAACGTCGCCGGCCTCTTTCTCGCCCGCGCCTCCTCGCGCTCCCGCGAGCTCGCCCTCCGCATCGCACTCGGCGCATCCCGTTCACAGATCGCCTCACTCTTCGTCGGTGAAGTCCTGCTGCTCGCCGGCTTCGCCACAGTCCTGGGTGTCTTCGCCGGTCCCCTGCTCGGCGGTTTGATCCTGCGCGCGATCCCACATGACCTCGCCGCCGGCTTCTCGGTCCACACCGACCTTCGCCTCATCCTCGCCGCGGCCGCCATCGGACTGCTCTCCGCGGTCTGTGCCGGCATGGCGCCCGTGTGGAGCGTTCTGCGCCAGGGCCGCACGTTACGGCTCGCAGACGGAATCCGCACCAGCACCGGCGGCTCCGGCAAGCAGCGGTTGCGCGCCATCCTGGTCGCCAGCGAGATGGCGATCGCGTTCCTGCTGGTGGCCGGCACCGGTATGTTTCTGTCGAGCCTCGCCCGTCTACAGCAGGTCGATCCGGGCTTCCGTCCCGCAGGCGTCATGACCGGTTCGGTCACGCTTACCAGCGCGCAATATCGCGACAACGAACCACGACGCGCCGTCTTTGTCGACGACGTGCTCGCTCGTCTTCGCCAAGACCCCGGCGTGAAGGATGTGGCCGCGGTCTTCCCGCTTCCCTTCGGCGACACCGTGAAGCCCTCGGGCAGCTTCAACATCGAAGACCAGCCAATACTGCCCAACGAACCCGGTCCACATGCCGACAAGCGCTGGGCCACCCCCGGCCTTCTGTCGGCCATGCAGATCCCGTTGCTGCGCGGCCGCTGGTTCGCGAGCGGCGACACGGCAACCACGCAGCGTGTCGCGGTGATTGACGACGTGCTCGCCCGCGCCTACTGGCCGCATCAGGACCCCATCGGCAAACGCATTCGTTTTGGTGCGGGCGATCAAT
>DASXGY010000078.1:0-3982 GCA_036488835.1 Acidobacteriaceae bacterium | reverse complement strand
TAGGCGGCCTCCCAGGTGCCGGTGACGCCGGAGCATTGCGTGCCGAAGATCACCGTCTCGCCGTTCGACATCACCTGGTTGATATCCATCTCGAGGTTGAGAACCTCGGAGGGATTGGGAAAGAAGACGTAGGTGTCGAGGACGAAGTGTGTGGCACTCGCAGAGCTGGCGAGCGACAGGTTCCAGCGCTCTCCGGCGCGATCGGTGTAGGTCATGTAGAACTGGCGGGCCTCGTCATAGACCGGCGTGGTGGCCGGATAGACCGACGATCCTCTGGAGGTGCCGGGAGTGCCGCCATCGTGCATTTGTCCCCAGCCGGAGTTGCCATCGACGTCGCCGGAGGAGACGGCATTCGGGGGAATGGCGGACTGAACGGATGGGAGCGTGGCACCAACGTATCGGCCAATGACAACGCCGGAGCTCGACGTTGGAGAGGACGGTAACGAAGGCGAGGAAGGGCTCGCCGGCGCGCCTACGGTGATCTGTGTGTTGACCACCGGGCATGCGCCGCGCGCGGTCCACGATTTGAAATGGATGGTGTGCGTACCGGGGGCCATGACCTGGCCGATGACATCGATGTCGTAGGGTGTTACACCGCGAACGAATGTGGTGCTGTCGTCGATGGTGTAGCCGAAGGCTGAAGGGGGAACGCTCTCGCATCCGATGTTGTGCGCGCGTATCCATAGCGGAGATGAAACATGAGTGCCGCTCACGGGGTTGCCGACGGTGACGTCGGACGCGAGCGCAGGACGGCAAAGCAGTGCGCTACTGAGCGCGGCAAGCGCGAAGAGAACGAATCCGCGCGTTGCTCGAACGCGCAGCCGCCGATGAGATTCCTCGGTGTGCGGCATGAGTGCTCCAACGGGGCAGATCAGGATTTATAGGGCGGGGCCGAACTTGGGGGAAGTCAAAGTATATCGCGCGGATGGCGTCACGCGGATTACGTATTTGTACGATCAACGCAGAACAAATCGCGAAACCCACATCGCAAAAGCTAGATGTCGACATGCGGCGCGGCGCTACACCTTTTGTTCTCCCTCTTGGTTTCCACTACGGTCGATAGAGCTCTTCCTCACTGACGACTGCTTCGGCCTGGTATGGTTTGCCGGCGCGGTGGGCCGCGCCAAACATGGCGCCGCGAGCAGGTGTGACGGGAGCGAAGCGCATGAATCCGACGGGCTTAGGTACATCGTCGTAGATGGCTTCCATGCCGCCCTGCATGAGGTAGGTCTCGTGCCAGAAGCCGGTGCCGCCGGAGTCGCGCAAGAAATTCTTCCACCATTCACGATGAGGCTGGGAGCGCGTCCAGGCGAGAAGTGTTTCCGGATCGCGCCAGTATTGGCGCATGCCGGCGTGCATGGGAAAGAAGGAGAAAATAAAATTTTCGTGCAGCAACAGGCCATCCGGCGCGGCGGTAACCGAGTTGGCGATCTTCGGCCCGAAACCGAAGAGTGTCTTCAGACCGGTGAGGCGATTGACGCGCATGCCGAGATAGACGACGACGAGGTTGGGATATTGCGACAGATCCACGGTTTGGCGATTGACCTTCATGGACATAAGCAACAGGCCTCAGCGTTCATTCTGTCACTTATCGCAATGGAGTGCTGCGCGACTGGGCACGAGCGATGGGGCTCGCTTACTTTGGATCGCGTCTCCGAACCCACATCTCGAATGCGAGATGTGGGTCGCCTGACTTTTGCAGCTCAAATTACCGAGCGGGAGTTGCGGCGATGGCGTCGAGCGCGGCTCGCGATTGGGGAGGAAGCTGGAGGGTGGCGGCGTTGAGATTCTCGCGGAGATGTTGGAGTGAGGATGTTCCGGGGATGAGCAGGATGTTGGGCGCGCGCTGAAGCAACCAGGCGAGTGCGACCTGCATGGGGGTGGCCTCGAGTGACGCCGCCACTTGATCGAGCTCCGCGGATTGCAGCGGGGTGAAACCTCCCAGGGGGAAGAACGGCACATAGGCGACGCCCTGCTGAGCGAGGTTGTCGATGAAGGCGTCGTCGCTGCGCTGCGCGATGTTGTAGAGATTCTGAATGCCGACGATCGGGGCTATCGTCTGCGCCTCTGCGAATTGTTGGGGAGAGACGTTACTGAGGCCGAGATGGTGAATGAGGCCCTGACGCTGGAGCTCGGCAAGCGTCGTCAGCGGTGCTTCGATCGATCCCTCGGATGGGCCCGCGAGTCCTCCGACGCGAAGGTTGACCACGTCGAGCGTGTCGAGCGCGAGGTTGCGGAGATTGTCATGCACACCAGCGGTGATTTCCTTTGGCGAGAGAGCGGGAATCCAGGATTTGTCTTCGCCGCGGCGGGCGCCGATCTTGGTGACGATCACGAGATCGTCAGGATAAGGATGAAGCGCCTGCCGGATGATCTGGTTAGTGACGTGCGGACCGTAGAAGTCGCTGGTGTCGATGTGATTGACGCCTTGCGCGATGGCTTCGCGCAGGACGGCGATGGCAGCGTCGACGTCGCGCGGCGGTCCCCAAACGTGCGGCCCGGCAAGCTGCATCGCGCCATAGCCCATGCGATTTACGGTCATCGAGGTGCCGGGAAGCGTGAAGGTGCCGCCAAGGTTTGTCTGCTTCGTCATTCTGTTTCCTCTCATCTGTTAGCGGTTGCGTGGGTTGTGCTTACCCGTGTTAGATGAAGGAAGCTTCAGTTTAGGAGTTCGCATTTGCCGCAGCGTACACGAGCGCCGTTAGAGCCGCGCAAAACGCCCGTCCAGGCGCGTTCGGCGGCGAGCGTGGAGGCGATTCTGGAGGCGACTGTTCAGGTTCTGCTGGATGTGGGGAAGGCACGGCTGACGACGACCCGGGTGGCGGCGCGGGCTGGCGTGTCGGTGGGAAGGCTGTATCAATACTTCCCTAACAAGAGCGCGCTGTTGCAGGCTATTTTGCGGCGGCACTTCGATGAGATTCTTGGCGCCATTGAGTCCGTTTGCCAGGAGCAGCAGGGCAAGTCGCTCTCGCAAATGGCGACTGCCCTGGTCACGGGATTTCTGGAAGCGAAGATGAAGAATGCGAAGACGAGCGTTGCTCTGTACACGGTGAGCGACGATGTGGACGGAGCGAGGATCGTGCAGCAGATGGGGAGCCGATCGAACAAGGCGATTGTTGAACTGTTGACGAGCGCCCGTGAACCGCTGACCACCGATCCGCGAGTGGTGGCTTCGATGCTCCAGGGCGCGATGTTCGGGGTGAGCCGGAGGATGCTGGAGTCCGGTGCTCCGGAAAAGCAATTTGCAGTCCTGCGGCAGGAACTCA
The DNA here is from genome assembly GCA_036488835.1 of Acidobacteriaceae bacterium. GTDB lineage: Bacteria > Acidobacteriota > Terriglobia > Terriglobales > Acidobacteriaceae > KBS-83. Next base: position 716 of record DASXGY010000078.1, on the reverse strand, counting down.
TCGTGCTGGCGCGCGCGTATCTCAAAGCGTGCTCCGCGCGATCTGCTCGTCCATTGCCGCTTCACCGCGCAGCGATCGCCGTGGCGGACTGACGCATGCTGCTTCGACCAGCGGAGCCGGTGGATGCGATGGCGGTGGCGCGGGTGCATGTGCGCTCGTGGCAGGTGGGATATCGCGGGCTGCTCCCCGATGCGTATCTCGACGGGCTGCGTGCGGAAGAGCGGGCCGAGCGATATAACTTTGCGAGCACGGACGCGCGCGCGCCGGCAACCATGGTCGCGACGGACGGCGGGATGATCTGCGGATTCGCGACGACCGCTGCTGCGCGCGATTCCGATCTGGCAGAGTATGGGGAGCTGTTTGCTCTTTACGTTGACCCTGAGTGGTGGGGCCGCGGTGTGGGTGTGTCGTTGATCTCCACGGCGCGGGGACGGCTGCGGGAGTTGGGATTCCGCAATGCAGCTTTGTGGCTGTTGGCGGGCAACGCCCGGGCAGAGCGGTTTTACCGGCTGGATGGATGGCTGCCGGATGGGCTGAGCCGAACCGATACGGTTTGGGGCGTGACGGTGAATGAAGTCCGGTGGCGGCGGGCTCTGGATAGAGCGGCTGAGTAGGTGGGACTGGCCATCCGGGCATACGCGCCGGTGGCGCGATTTGCTGGGTTCGCTTCCTTTGGTCGCGTACGCGGGTTTCTGCCCTTGATCTCCCACCCACAT
>DASXGY010000008.1:0-2540 GCA_036488835.1 Acidobacteriaceae bacterium | reverse complement strand
GACATCAGCGTCAGCTTCGACTGGTACTCGCCCGACACCGGAATGCACGTCGGATGGATCTGCGTGTAGCAGGGATTGGCAAACAGCGCGCCGCGTTTGTGCGCACGCCAGATTGCCGTCACATTCGAGCCCTTCGCATTGGTCGACAGGTAATAGACATTGCCGTACCCGCCGCTCGCCAGCACCACCGCATCCGCAATGTGGGTAGTGATCTCGCCCGTCACCAGGTTGCGCGCCACGATGCCGCGTGCCTTGCCGTCGATCACAATCAGGTCCAGCATCTCGGTGCGCGCCAGCGTCTCCACCGTGCCTGCATGCACCTGCCTCTCCAGCGCCTGATAGGCGCCCAGCAGCAGCTGCTGGCCCGTCTGCCCGCGTGCATAGAAGGTTCTGGAGACCTGCGCTCCTCCAAAAGACCGATTGGTCAGCGTGCCGCCATACTCGCGCGCAAACGGCACACCCTGCGCCACGCACTGGTCGATGATCTTCACGCTGATCTCGGCCAGCCGGTACACGTTGGCCTCGCGCGAGCGGAAATCGCCGCCCTTCACCGTGTCGTAGAAGAGCCGGTAGATGCTGTCGCCGTCGTTCTGATAATTCTTCGCGGCGTTGATGCCGCCCTGCGCGGCAATGGAGTGCGCGCGCCGCGGCGAGTCCTGAAAGCAGAAGCACTTCACGTGGTAGCCCAGCTCGCCCAGCGTGGCCGAAGCCGACGCGCCGGCCAGCCCCGAGCCCACCACGATCACCGTGTGCTTGCGCTTGTTCGCAGGATTCACCAGCTTCAAATCAAACTTTGTCTTCTCCCACCCCTGCTCAATCGGTCCGGTCGGCACTCTGGAGTCAATAGCCATCTATTTCACCACCCCCAGCATGACGCTGATCGGAATCGAGATATATCCCAGCACAATCACCAGCGCGAGCACCCATGCCGCGCTCTTCAAAATCGGCGTGTGCCGCGGATGATTCATGCCCAGCGACTGAAACATGCTCCAGATGCCGTGCCGCAAATGCAGCCCCAGCAGAATCATGGAGAAGATGTACCAGGCCGAAACCCACCACACCTGAAAGCCGGTGACCACGTTGTGGTACACATCTGCGTCGATGAACTTCGCTCCGGGGTGATAGTAGCCGGCCGTCAGATTCAGCAGATGGAAGATCACAAACGCCAGCACAATGGGCCCGCTCCAGTACATGGTGCGTGAGGCGTAAGAGGATGCGATTGCCTTCTTCACCGAGTAGCCCATTGGCCGTGCCCGCTTCTTCAGCAGCGCAAGCTGCACCGTTGCGATGATGTGCAAGGTCACGCAGACCAGCAGCAGGATGCGCACCGGCCATAGCAGTTCGCCTAGCTCGTGCAGCAGCTTGCCGTAGGCATTCAGCTTCTCCGGACCTTCGAAGATCTGCAGGTTGCCGGCCAGGTGGCCGATCACGAAGAGGAACAGGATCGCGCCCGTCACCGCCATCACGGCTTTTTTACCGTTCGTCGACCCCCAGAAACCCGGTGCGCGCTCTTTCTCCACCCCAACCGCGCTAGTGCTCATGCTCGCAGCCTCGTCTTACTCGCCCATTTCATGAAAATCACCTCATCCGCAGCTACGAATCCCGCTGCAACTTCCAGACACAACCCACTTCCGGGCGCGGACACGCGCCTCAGCGATCGCCAGTGACGCTACAAAGAAGGCTCAGGGATTCGGCGGATCGATGTGGGGAGGCCACCTATCATTATTGGTGCGCATGAGAACGACCGTCAAGGAGCCGCAGAGAAGTTGGTACGCCGGCTGATTCTCCGCACACTCGAAAACCGGCAGCAGCTCTCGCTTTTTGTTGCTCGCGCTTAGAACGCCTGAGAGCATGACAACATGAAGATTTTTCTCTTCGTGCTCGCCGCGACGATCTTTGAAGCTCTTGGAGATGCCGTTGTACGCATCGCCATCCATCGCGTATCGCTCCCCGTACGGAGCGGCTTGTTCCTTCTGGGCGCGGCGCTGCTCACCTCCTATGGAACCTCTCTGAACCTCGCTCCCGTCGAGTTCGCCACCGTCACCGGCATGTACGTGGCCACGCTCTTCATCGTCTTTCAGATCACCAACTATCTATTTTTCCGCACCCTTCCCACTCCTGCTGTCCTGCTGGGCGGAACATTGATCGTCTCCGGCGGCCTGGTCATCTGGCTGTGGAGATAACTCAGCAAACCTGTACGCGTATCTCCCGGAGCAACGCCTCGAGCGGCTGCCCGTGATGACTCAGCCGCTGCTTGGTCCCAAGACCGATCTCCGCCATCGTCTGGTCCAGCTCCGGCAGGCGGAAGAGCGGGTCGTAGCCAAATCCGCCGGTTCCATGCGGCTCAGAAGCTGAGGACGGGAAACGGTGAATCGCGAATGATGGTGTAGCTCAGGTCTCGCAGGCGGCCGTACTTGCCGGACCGCGGGCCTCTTCCGATGAAGATCGCGTCGGCATCCGATTCGCTGGCCATGCTCAGCAGCGCCTTTTTGACCGAGCCGATGGTGACGCGGACCGGAACATTGGTTCCAGCCGCCCTC
>DASXGY010000068.1:0-4809 GCA_036488835.1 Acidobacteriaceae bacterium | reverse complement strand
ATCGCCGACCTGTTGGACATGGAGATCGAGAAGCTGAACATGGACCGCTCCATCCAGGGCCGGGTGAAGCGGCAGATGGAGCGCGCGCAGAAGGAGTACTACCTCAACGAGAAGATCAAGGCCATCCAGAAGGAGCTAGGCCGCGGTGAGAAGAGCGAGTTCGACGACCTGAAGAAGAAGATCGAAGCCGCCGGCATGCCCAAGGATGTGATGGACAAGGCGATGCAGGAGCTGAAAAAGCTCGAAGCCATGCCGCCGATGTCGGCCGAGTCCACGGTCTCGCGCAATTATCTGGACTGGCTGCTAGCGGTGCCGTGGAAGAAGAAGTCGAAGGAGACGCGCTCCATCGACACCGCGGAAAAGGTTCTGGATACCGACCACTACGGGCTGGAAAAGATCAAGGAGCGCATCCTCGAGTTCCTCGCCGTGCGCCAGCTGGTCAAAAATCCGAAGGGCTCCATCCTGTGCTTCGTCGGGCCTCCGGGCGTCGGCAAGACCTCGCTCGGCATGTCGATCGCGAAGGCCACCGGCCGCAAGTTTGTCCGCATGTCACTGGGCGGCGTGCGGGATGAGGCGGAGATTCGCGGCCACCGGCGCACCTACATCGGCGCCCTCCCGGGCCAGATCATCCAGTCTATGAAGAAGGCCGGCACCAAGAACCCCGTCTTCATGCTGGACGAGGTGGACAAGATGGCCTCGGACTTCCGCGGCGATCCTTCCTCTGCCCTGCTCGAAGTGCTCGACCCGGAGCAGAACTCGAATTTCCAGGATCATTACCTCGATGTGGAGTACGACCTGTCTCAGGTGCTCTTTGTTGCCACCGCGAACGTCCTGCACACCATTCCCGGTCCGCTGCAGGACCGCATGGAGATCCTGCGTCTGCACGGTTACACCGAGCTAGAGAAGATCGAGATTGCCAAGCAGTATCTGGTGAAGAAGCAGCTCGAAGGCACTGGTCTGAGCGACAAGAACATCTCGTTCACCGACGAAGCCCTCACCGAGATTGTGCGCAGCTATACGCGCGAGGCGGGTGTGCGCAACCTGGAGCGGGAGATCGGCAATGTATGCCGCAAGGTGGCGCGCCGCGTAGTGAAATCGGGCGCCAAGCACAAGGAAGCGATCACGATAGAAAACATCGCCGACTTCCTCGGCGTGGCGAAGTTCCGCGACTCGCAGGCGCACGAGAAGAACGAGGTTGGCCTGGTTACCGGCCTGGCCTGGACCGAGGTGGGCGGCAGCATCCTCTCGACCGAGGTGCAGGTGCTCGATGGCAAGGGCAAGCTCACGCTCACAGGTCAGCTTGGCGACGTGATGCAGGAGTCGGCGCAGGCCGCGCTCTCCTACATCCGCAGCCGCGCCCACCAACTTGGGTTGCCGCGCGACTTCTATCGCAACGTCGACATTCACGTGCACGTGCCCGAAGGCGCGATCCCCAAGGACGGTCCGTCGGCCGGCATCACCATGGCGACCGCGCTGGCCAGCGCGCTCACCAAGATTCCGGTGCGCCGCGACCTCGCCATGACGGGTGAGATCACGCTGCGTGGCAAGGTGCTTCCCATCGGCGGCTTGAAGGAGAAGCTGCTCGCGGCACACCGCGCCGGCATCTTCGAAGCCATCCTGTCGAACGAAAACGAAAAGGACGTTGCCGAATTACCGGAGAACTTGAAGACGGCTATGAAGCTGCACTTCGTCGAGACGATGGACGAGGTTCTGAAGATCGCGCTCGAGTCGCCGCTGCCGGAGTTGAAAGAGGAGACGCCGGAGGCACTCGCCGTTGTCCACGCACCGGTTGCGCAGGAACCGCCGCGCGCCCATCAATAGCGCGCTGCAACATCCTGCTTCGCAATAAAAAGGCGCTGCCGCGGCGGCGCCCTTTTTATTGCCGGTTCATGAAGCGCAGCAATGGAAACAAACTCGAATAATCATCGGTCCAGATCCGCATCCCCGCGCGCTGTTCCGGCTCCCGGCTGTAGTTCGCCACGGCCGGAAGAGCAAGAAATGCCTCATTGTCGGTGACCAGTACCCAGGTCGCACTGGATTCACCGCGCTGCTCGTTCGCATCGCTGTGCACCGTGCGTGCGTGCATGCCGGCAGATTGGGCCAACAATGCAATGGCAGGTTCAAGGTCGACATGCCGATTTGAGATGTGGAAGGCGACTATGCCACCCGGTGCAAGATGATCTTTGTAAACCTGAAGTGCTTCCTGCGTCAGCAGGTGCAGGGGTATGGCGTCGCCGGAAAATGCATCGACAACCACTACATCAAAGTGCTGGGGAGCCTCCCTGGCGAGGGAGGCTCGCGCATCCCCGTCCGCAAAACTGAGCTGCGCCGGCGTGTCGCGCAGATAGGTGAACAGGTGTTGCGCAATCGGCTGGACCGCGGGGTTGAGCTCATAGAAGCGCATGCGGTCTCCCGTCCGACCGTAGGCAGCGATGGTGCCCGCGCCCAGCCCGACGACACCTACATTCCGTGGGCGCTCTCCGCAGCAATAGCGAAGCGCGAGGCCGACGCCCGAATCCTCCGCATAGTAGGTGGTTGGTGTCCTCTCCATCGCCCGTGTAAAGATCTGTGTACCGTGCAGGATGATTCCGTTGCTCAGCGTGCGCGTCCACTGCTGTTTGCTGTCATAGGTCTGCTTCACGCGCAGGCTTGCGTAAAAGTTACGTGTGGCGAATAACGTATCGCGGCGATACGCGGTATGCAGCAGGACTAAGACGTAAAGCAACGCTGCAGAGCCGGCAAACCAGAGCAGGCGCTCTGACCAGCTTTCCCGCCACACGACAAGCAAAGCCGCCAGCGCTGTCGCGAAGAACGAAATCGCCACGTCATAGTTCGACGAGAACAAGAGCGGCGACGCGATACCGATTAGGAATGACCCGACAGCGCCGCCCATCGCGAAGAGCAGATAGAAAAGAGTCAGCTCCCGCGAGGATTGCGGACGCAGCCGATATGCCTCGACATGGCAATAGAGACAGGCCAGGAACATTTCGAGCATGAAGACAGCAATCCCTATGCCGACCGGCCACCACACATCTCCATTTGCCGTCATGTACGCCAGTGCGGCCAGCATCACTACGAGCAGCCGCGTCAGCACCGGGCGCGGCACCAAGCTCGCGTATTCGAACGCGATGATGAGTGTGATCAGATACGCGGCCAGCGGCAGAATCCACAACAGCGGGATGGCTGCGATGTTCGCCGTGAGATAGCCGGTGACGGCGCACAACTGCATCGCCGCCACCATCGGCAGCAGCAGCCACAGACACTTGCTTCTCAGTGAGGCTGGCGGCTCGTTCTCAGCGCGCTTCTCTTTGATCTCCGAGGGAATCTCGATGGGCTCGACTGGCGCCTTGCCTGCGCCCCAGCCAAGAACTGCGATGAGCACAGCGAAGCATGCGAATCCGCAGCCCCAGGCGATCCGCTGTGTGCGCAATGTCAGGTGCGGCTCCACGATGGTTGGATAAAGCGCCAGCGCGAGCAGCGAGGCCAGGTTCGACAGCGCAAAGAGGCGATATGGAATGCGGCCCCGCTCCAGCCGCGCCAGCCAGGCCTGCAGCAGCGGGCTGGTCGATGCCAGCAACAGAAACGGCAGCCCGATGGAGACCAGCAACAGCCGAAAGATCATGCCGACGGGATGCGACACAGGCTGGCTGGAGTGTCCGCTTCGCAAGGCCCATACCACGGCAAGGACGGCCGCGAGCCCCAGCAGGGACATGTGGAGAGACATCTGCCATCGCTGCTGCGAGCAGCGCGCCAGCCAATGTGCATACGCGTAGCCCGCCAGCAGAGCGGTCTGGAAGAAGACCAGGCAGGTGAGCCATACGGCCGCCGAGCCGCCGAAGGTGGGCAGAAGCTGCTTGCCGGCCATGGGCTCTACGAGGAAGAGGAGAAACGCGGCGAGAAAGACCGCGCTGCCGTACAGAATTCTGGTGGTATTCAATGGAACGCTTCTCCGGAAACAGTGGTTCCGTCTGCACCGTGAGCTTTCCAGCGATCAACGCTCGTGTCAAATGGACGTGGCGAGAAAAGGGCGCCGCCGTGGCAGCGCCCATCTCGCTAGCCTTGCCTGCAATTTACTTGCGCTTCCAAAACGGGTCACCCCCCGCCCAGTCATCCGATACGTAGCTCATCTCCGGATCGAAGGCGAAGAGGTTGCGCTGCCCGGACTGAATGGTTGCTGCCGCCAGTTCACGATAGTGCTTCAGGTTGGCATCGCCCATGTTTTCGCGGAATTTCGCGGTATCCGCATCGGCAGTATCCACCTCGTCCAGCGACTTCATTGGGGTGATCAACAGCCAGACGCCTCCGTTCTCCCAGCCGTAGGAGCTTTGGTAGACGGCGACGTGTCTTCCTGGCTCGGTTTTTTCCAGGTTGCTGGCGTACATCTTGAGGTATTCCTCCCACTCCGCCTGATGGCCCGGTTTGATTGTGATCCGGGAGATCTGCATGTAGCGCATCGTCGCAATGGAGCAAGGCGCGTTGTGGCTTAGATCTTCGCGGTATGTATAGATTCCCGTGGACAAAGAGGTCAGCAGCTCTCCGTCCGCCTCGAAGGCGCTGTCCAGTTGCGCCGCCGTCGGACTCTTCATCTCTGCGTTGCGCTCTTTTTCAAAATCCGCAAAGGAGTCGAACGAAAAGAAAAACAGTGCCCGCGGCGGTCCGCTGAGTGACTGCATCGCCAGGTAGTGCGGCGTGGACTTGTCGCCCTGTGCCAGCTTCACAAACGTGCTCTCTGTCTTCTGGTGGGCCGCGCCGGACTTGCCCGGCTTGAGGTTTTCAACATCGATCCGGAGAACCTTCGGCGGCGGAGTC
>DASXGY010000007.1:0-11745 GCA_036488835.1 Acidobacteriaceae bacterium | reverse complement strand
GTTGCGTCCGCGGCGTTCACCAGCAGGTTGGAGATGACCTGACGAAACTCTCCGCCGACTGCAGAGATATGTATCGGATTTGCGGGGTCAGTCTCCAGTGCAAAGTCGCGGTCGCGCAAGCGGTGAGAATATAGCGCGGCGAGTTCCTGGATGGTCTCCGTGGCGTCCAGCCAGCCCGGAGCCGAGGCATCGCGGTAGAACCCGAGAGTTTGCCTGGCTACCTGAGCGGCGCGGTCGAGCTCTTTGCCGGCCATCGCCAGATAGGCGGCTGTTTCTTTGCTTAAACTGGTATCGCATCGCGCGAGATAGAGAAGATTGGTGACCGACTCCAGAGGGTTGTTGATCTCGTGAGCGACGGTGGCCGCAAGACGGCCTGCGGCCGCGAGCTTCTCCGTCTGCCGCAGAGCTTCCTGGGCTCTGATTCTGGCTGAGATATCGCGGAAGTAGCAGACGAGGCCATTTCCACCCTGGGCGAGGGGGACCCGAGCGACACGCCATTCGTAGTATTCGGTAACTCCCCGGTCTGCCCGGAGACGTATGTATTCATTCTCCTCATAAGGCTCTCCGGTCTCCAGAACACGGCGATAGATGCGGACCAGCTCATCCGCGAACGGCTCGCCAAATATGATGTGAAGGACTTCACCGATGTCCCGGCCAATCAGGTTGGGAATATCTCCGAATGCCGGCAAGGCAATAGGGTTCACCTGCTGGATACGGAAGTCGCCATCGATCAGGTAGACGCCGAGCGGAGCCGCGTCTACCAAGACGCGCTGCTGGGTGAAACTCGAGCGTAGCGCGAGTTCGGCTTCCTTTATCTCCGTAATATCTCGCGTTGTACCTCCGACGGCCTCGACCTCGCCATTGCTTCCGAAGACGGGGAAGAATATGTAGTCGTAGATACGGTTGCCATTGGTGCCCTTGAAGGGAACCTCGCCGCGAATCGCCTTCCTGGTAGCGATAACCTGCTGGATTTCCCGGTCGTGCATGGCTGCATGCCACGGCTCATAACCAAGCTCCAGACAGTTTTTTCCGATCGCTTCTTCCCAGGTCCTGCCCCACAGGGCAAGCAGCGCATCGTTCGCATAGGTGAAGCGGTGACCGAGATCGAAGACGTACCCGAGGTCTGGAGTATTGGCGAGGACAGCTTCGTAGAGCTGTCTCCACTTGTCGGAGTAGGGAGGACTTTCTTGCACTTTCGGAGCTGCGCCTGCGAGCACTTCACCGGGGGAGCCTAGGGTTGCCGAGCGCCCAGGCGGATCGATGGCTGCCGCAAGCTCCTGATGTACTGCGCTTTGTTCATCCACGATTCTTCCAGTGCCCAATATGCTGGCATTCTACGCTCCCCCAATCAAGGGTTAATTCCGTTGGGATGATGCAAGGGAAGGGAGCGTGGCCTGGGCCGGCTGGGCCACAGCTCTTACTTTGCCAATGAGTACGGAAAGGAAAAGCGGCCAATCTGGATGACGGAATGGGGCTCGTTGCCTGTGCCGTGGGGCGGCCAGATGCGGAAGCTCTCTACGCGCGTGATGGCGGGGTTACGCACGGCATCGACCTGGCCGACTTCTTTGCCGGTGGCGGCGAGATAGAAGCTGACATTCAGCGCGTCCTGGGAGCGGGTCCATCCGAATACGTAGTCGCCGGGGGTGAGATCGAGGGTGCCCACGCGTACCGGCGCCTGCACCAGAAAGTAGTGCGAGTATTTGCCCTCGGCGGAGTAGCCGGCGGTGATCATCACGACGCCGGCGATAAAGTGTCCGCTGCCGTCCGTGATGCCGGAGGCAGTGCGGAACTCGGTCTCGATGCGCTCAGAGATGACGGGCGCGCGCGTGGGAATGACGGATTTGAGTTCGTCCGGCGTGGCGGCGCGCCATCCTTCGGCGGCCTGGGCATGCAGTGCAGCGGGCAGGAGCCACAAGAGCAGGGTGGAGCAGAAGACACGGTGCAGGAAATGGCGGCGGGCGCGGAGGTTAGTCAAAGTGGACGATGCCTCGCTGCAGTGCGGTGGTGGCGGCCTGGGTGCGATCGCTGACGCCAAGCTTGCTGAGCAGGCTGTTGATATGTGTTTTCACCGTGGCCTCAGAGATGAAGAGGGCCGCGGCGATCTCCTTGTTGGTGTTGCCACCGACGATGAGGCGCAGGACCTCGGTTTCGCGATCCGTGAGCGAGGGGGTATTCATCCGCTCGGCCAGGCGCTCGGCGACCGGGCCCGGGATGCGGGATTTTCCACTGTGGACGGTACGAATCGCCGCGAGCAGCTCCTCGGTGTCCATTCCTTTGAGCAGATAGCCGCGGGCGCCGGCCTGCAAGGCGCGATAGATGTCCTCGTCGCCATCAAAGGTGGTGAGCACGATGATGCGTGCGTTAGGGAATTCGGCGCGAATGGCGCGAGTGGTCTCGACGCCATTCATCGTGTTCATGCGCAGGTCCATCAGGGTGACATCCGGATGATGCTCGCGATAGAGCGCAAGCGCGTGTTGGCCATCGGAGGCTTCGGCCACGACCTGCATCTCGGGGACGGTGGCGAGCAGGGCAACCAGTCCCTGACGGACGATGTGGTGATCGTCGACGACGAGCAGGCGCACGGGCTTAGTAGCGGAATCAGCGGATGCGGTCACAGGCAGCATTCGATAATACCCCTTTCACAAATACGATGTTTTGGCCCGGCAGTCGCGAGAAGCAGCTTTTCTTGACGGAAAAGCTGCGTCAGCACTTGAGACGAGGCCTGCACCTTTTGTGAAACGGTAAGCGTCCTCATGGTATATCGACGCGCAGGGAAATGCGCGTTCCCTTCGCGGGCTGGGTGTCGATGCGGAGGACGCCGCCGATCTCTGCTGCGCGCTCTTGCATGCCCTGCAAGCCGAAGTGACCGCCGGGAACGAAGCCAGCCGGATCATATGTAAAACCGCGACCGTCGTCATCCACCGAAAGTTTGACTGCCTGCGTGTCGTAACCGAGAGTCACGTCGATCATCGAAGCGCCGGAGTGGTGCACGGCGTTGTTCACCGCCTCCTGCGATACACGAAGAAGCTGATCCTCGACAGCGTCCGGCGCGGCGCGATAGGTGCCGCGAACCTGGAAGCGCAGCTTTGCCGGACCGTTGGCGGCAGCCTGAGTCACAGCGCGGTTGATGCGCGCCGGCAGATCATCCGCGCCGGCGGTGGCGGAGCGAAGGTTCCAGATGGAGCTGCGTGCTTCGGTGAGGCTGCTCTTGACGAGGTTGCGGGCGGTGTCGAGCTGTGTGCGGGCCGCGTCGATGGAGGAGCCGAGCAGGCGCGATACCAGCTCCAGCTGCACGCTGATGCCGACGATGTCCTGCGCGAGCGTGTCGTGGATCTCGCGGGCGATGCGAGTGCGCTCGGCGAGCACGGCGTTGAAGCGCAGCTCCACGTTGCGGACGCGCATGCGGTAGATCTGATAGCCGAGCAACAGAATGGCGAGGCCAAGCAAAGTGCGGAACCACCAGGTCTGCCAGAGGTGCGGCTGCACGCGGATCTCGAGCGCGGCGCCTGTGTCGTTCCACACGCCGTCGTTGTTGGCAGCGAGCACGCGGAAGGTGTAGCGACCGGGTGGGATGTTGGTGTAATAAGCGACGCGGCGCGCGCCTGCATCGATCCACTTGGGGTCGAAGCCATCCAGACGATAGCGATAGCGTACGCGTGCCGGTGCGACGAAGCTGAGTCCGGCGTAGTGGAGCGAGAGGCGGGTGTGATTGGGGCCGATGGAGATGCTATCGCCGGAGGGCGCGGGCTGATCGTCAATGGTTACGTTTTCGATGACGACCGGTGGCGGCAGGCGATTCTCCTGCTGATGCTCCGGATTGGTGACACTGATGCCGCGCAGCGTGGCGAACCAGAGCGTGCCATCGGCTGTACGAACCGCGGCGGGATGGCCGGAAGAGCACTCGTCGATGCGCATGCCATCCGCGACGCCGTAGGTGGACACGTCGAGGTGCGTGACGGAGTGGCGGGCGAAGGCATCGAGCTGCTGACGCGAGACGCGATAGATGCCGGTTGCGGCGCCGAGCCAAAGATTGCCGCGCCCGTCTTCGACGATGTCGTGAATAGTTTCCGGCAATCCGGTGGCGGCAGAGGGGAAGGCAGTGATGTGGCCGTCGCGGAGCAGATTGAGGCCGCCTCCATTGGTGCCGATCCAGAGGGAACCGGATGGGTCCTGATAGAGCGCAGTGATGACGTCCGAGGATAGACCGTCGCGTGTGGTGAGGGTCGTGATATGGCCGTTTTCGAGATGGCTGAGACCGCCGCGGGTGCCGATCCATAGCGCACCGGAGTGAGCGCGATCGAGCGCGAGTGCACCGACGAGATCGCTGCCGAGCCCATCGCTGCGATTCCACAATGTCAGGCCGGTAGCGGTCTGGCGGGCGAGGCCGCGGCGGGTACCGATCCACAGTGAACCGTCCGGGTCGTAGAGCAGAGAGCGAACGAAGTCGTCGGGCAGGGTGTCGCTGTGCGGCGCGGGCGTGGCATGGCCCTTCGTGAGACGGTCGAGTCCGTCTGGCGTGCCGACGGCGAGCGATCCATCGCGATCCGTGGCGAGCGAGAGGATGGTGTTGCTGGCGAGGCCCTGCTGCGTGGTCACAGTCTGCCAGGCGGAACCGTGAAAGTGGGCAAGACCGTTGCCATCGGTGCCGGCCCACACACCATCCTTGTCAGCGAGGATGGTACGGATTGCGTCGCCGGGCAGGCCGTCGGCGGTGGTGAGGGTAGTGAAGCGTTGCTCACGCAATTCCAGCAGCCCAGCAGCGTCTGTGCCGAGCCACAGGTTGCCCTCGCGATCCTCGTAAAAGGCTTCGACACCGGCCGGACCGCTGCGGGCGCGCAGAATTTCGAAGCGGCCCTCGGCGTATCGCGCGACGGTGTCCTCGGTGGCAATCCAGAGCGTGCCCTGGCGATCCTCGAAAAGATGGAGAATGCGGCCGGCGGGCAGACCATCCGCGGTGGTCTTCCAGATGAAGCTGCCGGAGGAGGAGAGAATGCCGAGCGCGCCGGAAGTGGCGACGTAAAGATTGCCGTTGGCTCCCGCGAGGATCGTGCGGACCGAGTTGTCTGGAATGGCAGGGGTGCCACGGCCGCCCTTTGCGATTGCGGGCGTCTGCAACGGGACGGCGGCTAGCGCGCTGTGCTGCTGGTGGAAAAGAGCGCCGTCTCGGGTGAGCCACAGCGATCCGTCACGCGCGACGGCGAGCAGATCGGCGGAGCCGGGCAGGGTGGTGACCACGTGGCCCTCGCGCAATTGCAGCACATTGTGCGCGGTGGCCAGCCAAAGCGAGCCGTCTGGTGCGCCGGCCGCGATGGGAGCGCCATCGCGGCTGGTGAGCGGGGGATCGAGGCCGTGGATCGGCGTGAAGTGATTGGCTGCGCCGAACGCAATGCCCTCCGGAGTGAGAACCCAGAGATTTGAATTTCCGGCCGGGATCACGCCTGCGATGGGCCCGGCGGGAAGTCCATTGACTGCGCCGAGCAGCTGTAGAGAGCCTTGGTTGCGGCGAAGCAGGCCGTCGGCGGTGGCGGCCCAGAGGGTGCCATCGGAAGTCTCGGTGAGCGTACCGATGAGGTTGCTGCGCAGCTCCGGGGTGGAGCGCCGGTCGAAGAGGGTGAAGTCAATGCCGTCGAAACGGACAAGGCCGCCGTCGGTGGCCAGCCAGAGATAGCCGTCGTGCGTCTGGCAGATGGCGTGGACGGTGTTCTGGGGCAGCCCGTTGTCCGTCTGCCAGAGTTGCTGGCCGTATTGACGCAGAGACTGGGCAGGATCGAGTGCATGGGCCGTTCGCGCGCCGGAGGCCAGGGAAATCAGAGCCAGCAGCGCGGCCGGCACGCGCAGGCGAGCGGCGGTGAGGCGTAGACCCATCATTGACCGGATGAACCGAGAACAGACGCCATGGAGTTGGGCACAAGGATACAGCCGAGTGTTGCGGGCGGATCACGCCTGGGCGGGGGCGGGGATGGGTTCGATGCGGCCAAGCAGGAAGATGTAGCCGGCGATGCCGGCCAGCAGATAGATGACGGGGACGCTGAAGGCGATGGCGAAAGAGTGGGTGTGGCCGTAGAGATAACCGGTGATGACCGGCGCGGCGATGGCGGAAACCTGACTGGCAAGGTTCATGATGCCGGCAACACGACCGACGGCGCCGGGGGGCGCGACGAGCGCTGGTAAGGACCAACTGACGGGCGCGGCGGCCGCCAAGCCGCCGATGGAGATGCTGATCCAGAGCAGCGCCGTGCCCGGCGTGGTGGAATGCACGGCACCGAGCAGGCCCATCCCAAGCAACATGCCGGCGATGAGGATGGCTTGGCGCACGAGGGTGGAGGAGAAGCCGCGGCGCATCAGCGCGTCCACCAGCCAGCCGCCGGCGATGAGGTCTGTCGCGGTGGCGATGAGCCATGGCACGCCGGTGTAGAGGAAGGAGCGCATCAGGTTTATGTGAAGGGTGACCGCGAGGTAGGTGGGCAGCCAGGTGAGCAGCAGGTAGAAGACGTAGTTATACGCACCGTAGCCGATAAAAAGGCCGTAGACCTTGCGCTGGCGCAGGAGATAGAGGAAGGGCACGGGTGGGTGCTGGCCACCAGCCGCGTCTCCATACCGCTCGGCGACCGGCGGATCGCGATAGATGAAGTAGAAGAGTCCGAAGTAGGCGAGACTCGCGAGGGCAGTGGCCGCGAAAGCCCACCGCCAGCCGACGTGCAGCAGCAGGATACCGATGATGGGCACGCCGATGGCGGTGGAGAACTTTGCAGCAGCGTCAAAGATGGCGGTGGGGAGGCCGCGTTCTTCGGGCGGGAACCAGAGCCCGATGGCCTTGGCGTTTGCCGGAAAGATGGGCGCCTCACCGACACCGAGGAGCATGCGCGAGGCGAAGAGGGTTCCGAAGGTGGGCGAGATGGCGGCGAGGAGCGTGGCGATGCCCCAAAGAAGGGAACCAATGCGCCCCACTACCGCGACACCCACCGCATCCAGCAGCGCGCCAATTGGTAACTGGCAGACGGCGTAGGTCCAGTTGTAGGCGCCGGCCAGGTAGCCGAATGCTACCTCATCCATGTGAAAGGTGAAACGCAGCGCATCGTGTGCAACCGAAAGATTTACACGATCGAAAAAATTGATGAGCACGCCGAAGCCGAGCAGAAAGGCGATGCTCCAGCGCGCGCGGTTATGCGCGGTGGCTGCAGCAGAATGCGGAGGCATACCAGAAATATGGGGCTTGGCCATCAGAAAGATTGCGCTATGCTGAAGGTATGGCTCGACCACATGCGTGCGCAAGGCAATCCGTTACGACTTGCCGACGCCGCATGCTGCAAGCAGTCTTGTTGCTGGCTGCCTGCGTCGCTCGACACGCCTTCGCACTCGACAGCAATACGAGCATCTTCTCGCCGGCCGCGACACCGGCGAAGGCGAGTTACGATCTCTCGCTGTTTGTTCTGACGATCACCGGTGGCATCTTCGTGACGGTTGGTTCGCTTATCGTTTATGCTGCGGTGCGCTTCCGCCGGCGACCGGATGACGATGGCAGCGAGCCGCCGCAGATATTCGGCAGCAATCAGATTGAACTTTCATGGACCATCATTCCGGTACTTATCGTGGTGGTGATGTTCCTGGCGACGGCGCGGATGATCTTCGCGATCCAGGATGCGCCGGAGCCTCCGTCGGCACTGGATGTAACGGTGATCGGACACCAATTCTGGTGGGAGTTCCGCTATCCCGCACAGCACATCACGACGGCGAATGAGTTGCACATCCCGGTCAGCGATACCAGCACGTCGCGGCCGACGTTTATGAAGCTCACGTCAGCGGATGTGATTCACTCTTTCTGGGTTCCGCGGCTTTCCGGCAAGATCGACCTGCTGCCGAACCGCATCAACGAGATGTGGATAGACCCGCATACGCCAGGTCTTTACGTAGGCCAGTGCGCGCAGTTTTGCGGCGTGCAGCACGCGAAGATGCTGTTGCGTGTCTACGTCGATACGCCGGCGCAATTTGCCGCATGGGTGAAGCAGGAACAGCAGCCAGGCGCACAGGACCCCGCGGTTGCGGCTGGCCGGCACGATTTTGAAACCCAGGCATGCATGAATTGCCATACGATTGCGGGCACACCCGCACGCGGGCAGTTCGGACCTGATCTGACACATCTGGCGAGCCGGAAGACCATTGCCTCCGGAGCCGCAGATAACACAACAGAAAACCTGGAGCGGTGGATCGACAATCCGGACCTGATCAAGACCGGCTCGCTGATGCCGGCCATGCACCTGACAACAGACCAGGTGCATGACATCACAGCCTACTTGAATACCTTGCAGTAATAGCCTTTCACTGGAGAGCGGGGCAGAGATGGCAGGATCGAGCATACCGGTACCTGGAGGCCTGGGCGCAACCGGAGTGACAGACGCCGAAGCTGAAGGAACCTGGCTGGAAGTACTGCATAGCTGGGTGGTCACCGCCGATCACAAGAAGCTGGGCATTATGTATGTGCTGTACGCCCTGTTCTTTCTCGCGGTAGGTGGCATCGAGGCACTGATCATCCGCATCCAGCTTTTCTTTCCGGATAACCACTTCGTCAGCGCGGAAACCTTTAATCGCATGTTTACCATGCACGGCACCACGATGATCTTCTTCGTGGCTATGCCGCTCGTCTTTGGTTTCGGAAACTACCTGGTCCCCCTCATGCTGGGCGCGCGCGATATGGCCTTTCCGCGCTTGAATGCCTTCAGCTTCTGGATGTCGGCCTTTGGCGGTCTGCTGCTCTACTACAGCTTTATCGGCGGGGTGGGACTGCAAGGCGCAGGCAGTGCGCCGGATGTGGGGTGGTGGGCTTACTCGCCATTGACAGCGCGCGCCTTCTCGCGGGGCCACTCCACCGATTATTGGGCGCTTTCGCTGATCGTGTCGGGCTTCGGCTCGATCGGCGTTGCGATCAACTTCATCGCCACGGCATTCTGTATGCGATGCAAAGGCATGACGCTGTTTCGTATGCCGCTGCTGCCGTGGCTCTACGTCGTGATGTCCGGGCTGGTAATCCTGGCGGTGAGCCCGCTTACGGCGGCGCAGGTCATGCTGACGATCGACCGCTATCTGGGTGGACACTTCTTCGACACCCAGGCCGGCGGTTCGGCGCTGATATGGGCGCATTTCTTCTGGATATTCGGTCACCCCGAAGTGTATGTCCTGGTGATGCCGGCCTTCGCCATCATGAACGAGGTCATTCCCGTATTCTCGCGGAAAGCGATCTTCGGTTATCCGGCGATGGTGGCGGCATCGGTGGCCATCGGCTTCGTGAGCCTCGGTGTGTGGGCGCACCACATGTTCACCATTGGGATGACGTCGATCGGGAATGCTTTCTTCGTTCTTTCGACCATGCTGGTGGGAATTCCGACGGGCATCAAGATATTTAACTGGATCGCCACCATGTGGGGTGGAAAGATTCGTTATACGACAGCGATGCTGTTCTGCGTCGGATTCCTGCTGCAGTTCCTGATCGCGGGCCTGACGGGCATCATACTTTCCGTAGAACCATTCAACTTGCAGCTGCACAACTCGTACTTTGTGATTGCGCATTTCCACTACGTGATCGTGGGTGGCATTCTATTCGCTATTTTTGGGGGCATCTATTACTGGTTCCCCAAGGTTACGGGCCGGATGCTGGACGAGCGGCTGGGCAAATGGAACTTCTGGCTGTTTGTTATTGGCTTTCACGTCTGCTTTGACGTCATGCACGTTCCCGGTGTTCTGGGGATGCCGCGATCGATATACACCTATGAGGCGGATCGCGGATGGACGACTTTGAATCAGATCGTCAGTGTTGGTGCGGCCATACAGGGGATCGCCATCGCGATTCTTGTGTACAACATCATCCATTCGTGCCTGAAGGGTGCTGTCGCCGGACCCGATCCGTGGGATGCCTGGACGCTGGAGTGGACAACGTCGTCTCCGCCGCCTCCGTATAACTTTGCCATTGAGCCCGTGGTGCGCAGCCGGCGGCCGCTCTGGGACCTGAAGCATCCGAACGATCCGGATGAACCAGTGGAAGAAGGAATGAGTTACAGCGGGAGAATGCCACCATCATGAGCACAATTCCCATGATTCGCGATGTGCATGGCCACGTCATCGATCCGGAGTGGAAGTTGCCGTCGCGCGGCCGCGTCGGCATGTTCGCGCTCATTGTGGCTGAGTCGGCGATCTTCGTGATCTTCGTGGTGGCCTATGTCTACAACATTGGCCGGAGCACCTATGGCCCCCAGCCACGGCAGGTGCTGGAGCTGCCGATTCTGAACACTATCTTTCTACTTTCGAGCAGCTTCACGATTGTGATGGCCGAGCGTGCGCTGGTAAAACGCGCCATGGCGACATTTAAGGCGTGGTGGGGATTGACCATCGTGCTCGGCGTAATCTTCCTGCTAGGTACGGCGCAGGAATGGAACAAGCTGATCACCGTAGATCACCTGACGATAAGCACCAATCTGTTCGGCACGACGTTCTATTCGCTGGTGGGTCTGCATGCCTCGCACGTGATTGTCGGACTCATCATGCTGACGACGGTCTTGATTTTTGCTCTGACCGGGGCTTTGAAGCCCGAGCACACCGAGAAGGTTGAAGTGCTCGCGATGTACTGGCATTTTGTGGACTGGGTCTGGGTGGTGGTTTTCACCGTTGTGTATGTGATTGGACGCTGATCATGAGCACAGACGCACAACATGAGCATTCCGCCGGAGAGAGTCACGGCACGCATGACTTGATTCATTTGCCGGCTCCCACGCAGTGGCCGTTGGTCATGGCTGTCGGGCTGACCCTGATGTTCGCCGGACTTGTGACCAACTTCATGATCTCAGCGCTCGGAGTGGTGTTGACTATTGCCGGCGCAGTGGGTTGGTTCCGCCAGGTGCTGCCTCACGAGGTGGTCGAGTTGCTTCCGGTGAGCGCGGAAGAAATAGCAATTGAGCGCGAAGGCCGGCGGGTGACGCACGTGGAGCACGTACTCGTCGGGCGAAGCGTCATGCCGACTGCGACCTATCCGGTTATTTCCGGTATCAAGGGCGGCTTTGCTGGCGGCACGGTGATGATCGTGCTGGCAGAGATCTATGGCATCGTGCGCTTTCACAGCATCTGGTACGTGGTGAACCTGCTGGGTGGTGCAGGCGTTGCGGGCTGGACGAATCCATCGGAACATGATCTGGCTACATTCCACCTGGCGGCTTTTTTGATTGCCATCGTGATCCATACCGCGTCGTCATTCCTGGTGGGACTGCTCTATGGCGCATTGCTGCCGATCATGCCGCGGCATCCGATCGTGTTAGGGGGACTGATCGCACCGGCGCTGTGGACTGGTCTCCTGCACTCCACGCTTGGACTGCTTAATCCATATTTCGATGACCACATCAACTGGTATTGGTTCGCGCTGAGCCAGGTGGGATTCGGCATCGTCGCGGGCTGGGTAGTCGCCAGGCAGGGGCATCTTAAGAGCCTTGAGGGTGCGCCCCTCGGTGTGCGTTTAGGTGTGGAAGTTGCCCGGCCGCTCGACGACGAGGACCAGCGATGAGGGCCGGGATGTTTGCGCTCGCACTTTCGTGCGCCCTGCTGGCAAGCGGATGCAACAATCTGCCGGGAAAGCCGGCGCCGGGGCCGGAGGTGCCGCGTCCGGACAGCATCTTGTCGCCGCAGGTGCTCTTTGCGCAGAACTGCGCGGGATGCCATGGCGCGGAAGGACAAAACGGGCCGGCGACACCGCTGGCGTCACCGGTGTAT
>DASXGY010000506.1:0-4056 GCA_036488835.1 Acidobacteriaceae bacterium | reverse complement strand
ATCACGTGGCGAACGTGTCGGCGGACTCCTCCGGAAAATAAGCAGCAACCCGAGATCAGGTCCAGCAGCCCGCCGATGCCAAGCAACGGTGGGCTTTTTGCATTCAGTCGAACACTACGGAGAGACACGTGAGCAGCAACGCAACAATCGACTTCGCAAAGATGGACGGCCTGGTGCCCGCCATCGTGCAGGATGCCGCCAGCAGAGAAGTGCTGATGGTGGGTTTTTTCAATGAGGAGAGCCACCGACGCACGCTCGAAAGCGGCTTCGTCACCTTCTGGAGCCGCACGCGGCAGAAGCTGTGGATGAAGGGCGAGACGAGCGGCAACCGGCTTCGCGTGGTGAAGGCGTTTACGGATTGCGACCAGGACACGCTGCTATTTGAAGTGGTGGTGGAAGGCGACGGGCTGGTCTGCCACGAAGGCACGGTGAGCTGCTTCACGCGGCCGATTGCGGTTGAGGCTGCAGCCGAGGTGCGCGCGTGAGTGCACCGGCGAAGAAACTGAAACTTGGTATTCCGAAAGGCAGCCTGCAGGACGCGACGATTGCGCTATTCGAGCGCGCGGGCTGGCGCATCTACGCGAATGGCCGCTCGTACTTTCCGCAGATCGATGATGCCGAGATTGAGTGCATGCTGATCCGCGCGCAGGAGATGTCGCGCTACGTGGAGAAGGGCGTACTGGATGCGGGACTGACCGGCGTCGACTGGGTGGTGGAGAGCGGACTGGATGTGGAGAGCGTGGCCAGCCTGACCTACGCCAAGCAGAGCCGCAGCAAGGTGCGATGGGTGCTGGCGGTGCCGGAGGATTCGCCGTACCAGCGCGCCGAGGACCTGGACGGCAAGACCATAGCCACCGAGTTGGTGGAGGTGTCCAAGCGATACTTCGCGGCAAAAGGTGTGAAGGTGCGGGTGGAGTTCAGTTGGGGCGCGACTGAGGTGAAGCCGCCGACACTGGCCGACGCGATTGTGGAAGTGACGGAGACCGGCAGCTCACTGCGGGCGAATCGCCTGCGCATCATCGATACGGTGATGGAGAGCGAGACACACCTGATTGCGAATCGCAGTGCGATGCAGGATGCGTGGAAGTGCGAGAAGGTGAGAAACCTGGCGTTGATGCTGAACGGCGCGATTGCCGCACAAGGGCAGGTGGGGTTGATGCTGAATGTGCGTCGGCAGCATCTGGATGCGGTGCTGCAGGTGTTGCCGGCGCTGAACTCGCCGACGGTTTCACCGCTGCGCGATGCGGAGTGGACGGCGGTGAACACGATTCTGGAAGAGGGTGTGGTGCGCGATGTGCTGCCGCGGCTGAAGGCGGCTGGCGCAACCGGCATCGTGGAATATCCGCTGAATAAGGTCGTCCTGTAACACGGGCTTGGTTGGTTCCGGGAGGAGCGTTTTGGAATTACTGACAACCAGCGGTAGCGGGGCCAGAAAAGTCGAGCGGCTGCTTCGCTCGCTCGATCAGCGCGGCGCAGCAGGTCTGGATCGCGTAGAGCGGCAGGTGCGGCGCATTGTGGACGATGTGCGGCGCGGCGGCGATCGAGCGTTGCTGGCGGCGCGCGCCCATTTTGACGGGGTGCCGCGGAGAGAGCCCCTGCGCATCGCGCCGGGCGAGCTGCATCGCGCCTGGGAAGAGACCAGCCCGGAGCTACACGCTGCGCTGAAGCTGGCCGCGCGCAACATTATGGAGTTTGCAAAGCGGCAGTTGCCCGAGGAGTGGGACACGGAACCGGTACCCGGCGTGAAGACCGGACAGCGCGTGCGGCCGCTTGCCGCGGTGGGTTGCTATGTGCCGAGCGGGCGGCATCCGCTGCCGTCGTCATTGCTGATGACGGCGATCCCGGCACAGGTCGCAGGCGTGCGGCGCATCGTGGTGGTGACGCCGCGGCCGGCGCGCGAGACGCTTGCGGCCGCTGCGCTGCTGGGCATCGAGGAGGTCTACCAGGTGGGCGGCGCGCAGGCGATTGCCGCACTTGCATACGGAACGCCGTCGCTGCCGTCCGTGGACAAGATCGTCGGTCCCGGCAACCTGTATGTCACGGCGGCGAAGCGGCTGATCGCATTCGATTGCGGCATCGACATGCTGGCCGGGCCGACAGAGATTGTCATGTGCAGCGAGCGCGGACATCCGGAGGCGATCGCGGCCGATCTGGTGGCGCAGGCAGAGCATGATACCGAGACGCTGAGTGTGCTGGTGACGGCGCAGCCTGCGCTGGCCAAGTATGTGATTCGCGAGGTGAAGGAACAGTCACGGCGTAATCCGGTGGCGCGCGAGGCGCTGCGCAACCACGGATATGTGATTGTTACAGAGACAAAAGAACAGGCGCGCGAGATCGCGAATCGGCTTGCGCCGGAGCATCTCACGATCGACACGGAAGAGGACCTGGCGTGGGTGCAGCATGCGGGCTCGGTGTTCATCGGCAACTGGTCGTCGCAGGCGTTGGGTGACTATGTCTCCGGACCGAACCATACGCTGCCGACAGGCGGCGCGGCGCGCCTTCGCGGCGGCTTGAGTGTGATGGATTTCGTAAAGCTGGTGACGGTGCAGAGCTACACCGCCGTTGGAGTGCGCGCGCTAGGCCCGGCTGCCGTGACGCTGGCCAACGCGGAAGGACTGGGCGGACATGCAGCCGCAGTCGACCTGCGGATCAGCCGCGCTGAAGGCCCTGGCCGTGCGTGAGCCTGTTGTGACGCGCGCCCCCGAGCCGAGGGCCGGGGTGCGCCGCATGAAGGAGTATCATCCGCCGGTTGCAGGGCGCGATGGGCTGCGACTGGATTTCAACGAGAACACGCTGGCCTGCTCGCCGCGCGTGATCGAGGCTTTGCGCAAGATCACCGCTGCCGATCTGACGCGGTATCCGGAGCGCGGATCGGTGGAGGCGATTGTTGCCGCCACTCTCGATGTTGCGCCGACGCAGGTGCTGCTGACCAACGGTGTGGATGAGGCGATCCACGTGCTGTGCCAGGCATTTCTGGACCGCGGCGATGCAATGCTGTTGCCAGTCCCGACCTACAGCATGTATGAGGTCTACGGCTCGGCGGCGGAGGCCCAAATCGACGCGGTACCCGCGTGGGGATCGAAGATCGACGCAGTACCGGCCGCTGATGGCTTTCGCTTTCCGCTCCAAGCGATGCTTGGCGTGATCCATTCGCGCACGCGGGTGATTGCGATTGCCAACCCGAACAGCCCGACAGGCGCGACGGTGGCGCGGGATGCCATCCTTGCGATTGTCGAGCGAGCGCCGCAGGCGGTGGTGCTGGTGGACGAGGCCTACTATCACTTCTTCGGCGAGACGGTGATCGATCTGATCGGCAAGCTGCCGAACCTGGTGGTGGCGCGCACATTTTCGAAGGCCTATGGGCTCGCAGGTTTGCGGCTGGGCGTGCTCATCGCTGCCGAAGAGACGATGCAGTGGCTGCGACGCGTCATCTCGCCCTACAGCGTGAACCAGCTTGCATTGGCGTGCCTGCCTGCTGCGTTGGAGGATCGCGCTTATCTGGAGTGGTATGTCGCTGAAGTGAAGGCAGCGCGGGTGGAACTCGCGCAGGCGCTGACGGAGCTCGGCCTGGAGCACTGGCCGAGCGAGGCCAACTTTATTCTGACGCGCATTGGCGCCGGGCACAGCGCGTTTGTGAAGGCGATGCGATCGCGCGGCATTCTCACGCGCGATCGCTCGGCCGATCCCGGCTGCGACGGCCTGGTCCGCGTCACGGTGGGGACGCGGGAGCAGATGCAGCAGGCGCGTGCGGCGATCGAGATATCACTGAAGGAGATTGGATGGCGCGGCTAAAGAAAGTGAAGGAGCCAACGAACGGTGCGGTTCGCACCGCCATGTTGGATCGCAACACAACCGAGACGAAGATCGCGCTGAGGCTGGCTATTGAAGGACAGGGACGCTACACGGTGAGTACGGGCATTCGCTTCTTCGATCACATGCTGGAGCTCTTCACAAGGCATGGGGCATTCGATCTTGAACTTACGTGCAAGGGTGATCTCGATGTCGATCAGCACCACACGGTTGAGGATGTGGGCATCGCGCTGGGCGAGGCTTTCG
>DASXGY010000470.1:0-3438 GCA_036488835.1 Acidobacteriaceae bacterium | reverse complement strand
CTCTGCATCGCGTGCGCGAACGTCGCCAATCTCCTGCTCGCCAAAGGAGTGGCACGTCAGCGGGAAATGGCCATCCGTCTCGCGCTTGGCGCTGCCCGCGCAGGATTGCTGCGCCAGATGCTCATGGAAAGCGTCCTGATGGCGCTGGGAGGCGGTCTCGTCGGCATCCTGCTGGCTCTTTGGGCAACCGGCGCGCTCACTGCCTTCCGTGTTCCCGCACCTGTGCCGCTCGATTTCAGCGTTGCCGTGGACTGGCGCGTGCTGCTCTATACCTTTGCTCTCAGCGTCGCGACCGGCCTGCTCCTGGGCATTGTCCCCGCCTGGATTGCCTCACGCCCCGTTCTGACCAGCGCACTCAAGGGCGAGGACGCCCTGGCACGCCCGGGACGCCGCGTGAATCTACGCAGCATCCTTGTCGTCGTACAAGTTGCCATGTCGCTCGTCCTGCTCTGTGGCACTGGGCTCCTGTTGCGGAGCCTGCAAAACGCATCGAGCATCGACATCGGCTTTAGGCCCCGTGGGCTGCTCATGATGTCTGTCGATCCGCGCGTACATGGCTACACGCCCGAACGCACAACGCAGTTCCTCACGCAGCTGCGCGAACGAATCGCCGCGCTGCCTGGTATCCGATCCGTGGCGGCTACGGATTTTGTTCCGCTCTCTGGAGGGCAACGCAGCGATGACTTCTCCGTTGTCGGCCACCCGGCAGAACAACCGGCACCGATCGTCGATCTCTATATGGCCACGCCCGGCTATTTGGAAACCCTGGGCATTCCCCGCCTCATGGGCCGGGATTTCGCGCGGGAGTCTCCCGCGGGACAGAAGGTCGGCATCGTCAACCAGGCCTTCGTCACCCAGCTCTTTCACGGACAAAACCCCATCGGCCAGCACGTCCGCGGAGCCGGCATCGACTACGAGATCGTCGGCGTGGTGAAAAACATCAAGTCGCGCACTATCGGGGAAGACACGCGGCCTGTGCTCTTCCGTTCCCTTGCACAGACCACAGCCAGCGATCCTTCATTTCTTGGCTATACCTTGATTGTTCGCTACCAGGGCGACTCCGCGGCAGTCGCGAACGAAGTCCGTAGCCAGATCCATGCTCTTGACCCCGCGATGGCCGTCTACAACGAGGAGACGATGGAAGACCACCTCCGCAGCGCACTCTTCCTTCCACGCCTCGGCGGCACATTGTTCGGCATCTTCGGCATCATCGGGCTGCTGCTGGCGGCCATCGGACTCTACGGCATCATGAGCTATTCCGTAAGCCGGCGCACCCGTGAGATTGGCATTCGCATCGCGCTGGGGGCGCAGATTGGCGCTGTGCAGCGGCTGATCGTCCGCCAGGGCATGTTGCTTGCAGCCGCTGCCGTGCTTCTGGGCCTGCCTGCGGCGCTGGTGCTGGCGAAATTCTCCAGCAGCTTTCTCTACGGCATCCGTCCGCACGACCTTGTGACCTTTCTCATGGTGCCGCTCTTGCTGCTTGGCATAGCGCTGGTCGCCTGCTGGATCCCCGCCCGGCGCGCGGCCCGCGTCGATCCCCAGACCGCCTTGCGATACGAATAGATGGTGGTCAGTTTGAATACGCAGACCAGAAAGCATGCATCTGAAGGACGCTACCGGACAGCGTTAGAAGATAATCTCCATCCTCGCGCCGAGCAGAGTCGTCGAGTAGGCTTTGCTCGCGTACGTGGGATGGATGGAGACTTCCAGGTCCGGGCCAATGTTTACGCTTTGCGTGAGACGGACACGATAGAACGATTCGAACACGCTCTCATGATGCTTACCCTGACTGGCTACGCTGTAGTTGTATGCCATTGCGAACATGTCTCTTCGCCGCCCAAATGGATGCACGCGCGCCAGACCGATTCCATCGACTTGCTTGATAGCGGTCCCGGTGCTTGTGCTCAAGGCCACCCTTCCGAATGGGGTCCAGCCATTGTGAAATTCGTGATCGTATCCAAAACCGCCGCCGTATCCGCTACCAAGGTTCTTCGTGTCATCGCGCCACATGCCGATGCGAAAGTGCCGGTACTCTTCACCCAGCGATCCTGATCTCCACCCCAGTTCAACCCCTTCCGCATATTTCCGGTCGACGAGCGTCTCGATGTTTCTTTGCTGCGCGCCCTCGGTGTCCACAGCGATAGCGTGAATGTAAACATGCCGGGTAGCCTGGAATTCCACCGCGCCGCCGCCCGCATATGCCCCATCGAAGGCGACTGCCAGGTTCCCGTCATTCGCCCCATTCAAGAACTGTGTTCGTTCGTCGTTGTTGAACATGCTGAGAGTTACAAACTCATTGGGGTGGATCTTGCCGACATAAAAGGAAAGCCTCTTCTCGAGCAGATCCTGGCGCCAGTAGAGGACGTTCACGGTGATAGGTTCTTGCGGACCGCCGCCCTGCAGGCAGTTCAGATAGAGGCCTGAGCCGATCCTATCGCTGAGGTTGAACTGCTGACTGATGCCGATATTTGTGCCCGAACGGACGAGCAGGCTTATGGATCCGGCCGTGCTTCCGTGATCGTAAGCAGCCCAGGCGCCAGTAAAATCGAGCCGGCCGCTGAACTGGTTGTGCCTCGTAGCGTCCGGGGTAATTGTCGCGTACTGATTCAGAAACGTGTACGTGGCTCCGAACTTCAAGCGGGCGGATGGAGCGAGACGGTCGGTGAGCTTATCCACCGGCCGAAAAATGGGCGCAAAGGGATCAGGCTGGATAAGTGGATCGGCCGGAATCTTCGACAATGCGGCTGCGTCTATGTCGAGTTGCTGCCTCAGCTCGTCAGGCTCCTGCTTTACGGCAGCCAGCGGCTTGACTTGAGATGGTGGATTCGATTGAGGAGCTGGGGCAGCGTTCATGCCGCAGCTCCGGCCGGCGGTCAATAGGCTGGAAATGAGGAAAAGCAGAATATAACGGGCCCTCACCTGTCTGCCTGCCCATTGCCGACCATTCTTGCTACCATCGGCGAACTCTCATTCCTGTCCAAATCGGACGTGACTGCCAAGTCCTTCGTACTGAGAACTCAGCCTCCAAGCGTTGGCAGGCATGCTAGTGGATGAACCTCGGTGCAGTCCATTACAGATTCTCAGTAGATTGGGTTGCCGCGACGCTTGGAAGTTTGCCCTCAGACGCGACTCTGAAGCGAATCTAGTCATCGAGCTGCCGCATCGATGGATCCCACACGGCGGTTGGCAAACGAGCTATTCCGTAAGCCACCGGGCGCAGCAACCTATCATTGGTAAACTTTCTTCACTCTGACGTTCTGCGCGAGGCGTCTTCGTGCTGCTGCGGCACATCCTGAACGGAACGACCTATACCTTCGACAGCCTGAAGGATCTGCTGGCGAAGGCTACGCCGTCGCGCTCAGGTGACGAACTTGCGGGTATTGCGGCGCGCTCTGCCGTCGAGCGGGTTGCGGCGCAAATGACGTTAGCCGACCTTCC
>DASXGY010000401.1:0-4721 GCA_036488835.1 Acidobacteriaceae bacterium | reverse complement strand
TGACGGTTGTGTGCATGGCATGGACCTCAGGCCTAAGGACAAGATTTGCGGTGAAAAATGCCAGCACTCCCCCGGCGATGATTCCCTGCACGACATCCGAGACAATGGATCTCCTGCCGATGGACCTAACAACTCGCTCGGAAGCCTGAGGACGAGGTGTCTGGTTCATATCCGGATGCGTCATATTTCAATTGTAGAGACGCTCTGCGCGAATTACGGACAATCCGGAGACGATCGCTATCCGTTTCCCGGTGGGCTTAACTTTCACGTCACCCCTGGTCGCACATTCCATGTTCTGCGCCTTCCGTTCCGGCATGATTGAAGAGAGTAAGCCTGAGCTCCGGCTCCTGCGAGGTGCTCTCTGTGGCCATTGCACGTCCGCTTGTTTATTCCTCTTTCGCTTTTCTGTTGACGCTCGCGGTTGCGGCCGCAGCGCAACAGCCGAGCCCTCCGCAAGCGCCGACCCCTACGCAACCTGAACCGGCGATGCCCTCTGTGCGGCTGCCCAATGGCCGTGCCGGGTTGACCTCGCCCATCGACAACACGATGGTGAAGACAGACAGCGCACCCGCCGGTGCGCTGCCGCCTACTGTTCCGGCGGGCCGGCCGAGCATAGGGCTGGTGCTGGACGGCGGCGGTGCGCTCGGCCTGGCGCACATTGGCGTGCTGAAGTGGTTTGAGGAGAATCGCATCCCGGTGGATCGCATCACCGGGACCAGCATGGGCTCGCTGATCGGCGCGCTGTATGCGACGGGCCACTCGGCGGAGGAGATCGAGGACGTCGCAACCGGCGCCGAACTACCGAACATCTTTCACTTGTCGGTGGACTACGACCAGTTGAGCTACCGGCGGCGCGAGGATCGTCGCGAGATGCCGGGCGCCATCGAAGTGGGGCTCAAAGGCGGTATCAGCCTGCGCAATGCGCTGCTGACCGATCGCGGACTGAATGCGTTTCTGCACGATGAGTTTCACAGCTACGACGGCGACCACCTTCACTTCGATGACCTGCCGATTCCGTTTCGCTGCGTCTCTACAGATCTGAACACGCTGCACCGGGTGATCTTCTATGGCGGATCGATACCGCTGGCGGTGCGGGCGTCCATCGCGATTCCCGGCATCTTCGCGCCGGTGAAGTATCGGGACCACTATCTGGTAGACGGGGCGATTATGGAAAACCTGCCGACGGAGGTGGCGAAGAACGATCTTCGCTCCGATGTGGTGATTGCGGTGCTATTGCCCTCGGCGGAGTTCGCGGATAGCGATGTGGCTTCCGTGGTGGGTGTCTTCGCGCGCGCATTCTCCGCCGGGACGGCACGCAACGAGCGCGAGTCCATGAAACTGGCAAACGTCCTGCTGACGCCGGATACGGGCAAGTATGGCGTGGGCGATTACAGCAATGCGCAGAAGCTGATCGACATCGGCTATGCGGCTGCGAAGGCGGAGCGCGACAAGCTGCTGAGGTATCAGCTCTCGCCGAATGCCTGGAAGGATTACATCGCGGACAAACACTCGCGGCTGCGGGCGCATCCCGGACTGCTCGAAACGGTGAAGATACAGGGCGGCTCCGCGGGTGCGAAGCAGAGCGTCTCGGATGGCCTGAAGCCGCTCGAAGGAAAACCGATCGAGCCGCGACCCATCATCCAGGCGTTGAATCGCGTCCAGAACAATCAAACATATGAGGCGGAGTTTGTGACGCTGGCCCCGCGACGGCCAGATAACACCGCGGCACCCGGACCGGACAACGGCGTGCTGGTGGACCTGGAGCCGACGCGCAACGGGCCGCCCTTTCTGCTGATTGGCGCGGACATTACAGCCATGTCCGACAACGTGACGCGAGGCACACTCGACCTGCGGCTTATCAACAATGACCTCGGCGGCTATCGCTCAGAGCTGCGTACGGATCTGCGCATCGGCTTCCTGACCCAGGCCTCAACGGAGTACTACCGGAGGCTGCGGGAGAACGGACTCTTTGTGCAGCCGCATGCCGGCTTATTGCGGCAGCCCGTCTACATCTTCAGCGATCAGCGTCGCATTGCGGAACGACTGCAGCAGAATGCCGGCGGCGGGCTGGACTTCGGGCGCACCTATCACTCGCGCGCGCAGCTTGCGGGGGAGTGGCGCTACGAGGCCGTGCGCTGGCATACGCAGAGCGGCGACGACTTCCGCCCGGATCTGTCGGGAACTGCCCAGACCGGTGTGCTGCACTTCACCTACAACAGCCTGAACGCCGGGCAGCTGGCCACGCGCGGCGTGCTGTTCGATGTCGCGGGCGGGGCGCTCTATCATTCGCTGGCCAGCCAGAATGCGCCGGTGGCGCACCTCAACGCGCTGTATTCGACGACCTTCGCAGACAAGAACATTGTGGGATTTGGCATATCCGCGGATACGTATTTCCGGCGCAATGTGGCAGACCCGCTGCGCTTCACGCTGGGCGGTCCAATGCGGCTCTCTGCCTCCTCGATCGACGAGTATCGCGGCACGGACGACATGCTGGTGCGCGCGGCCTACCTGCGGCGCATCGCTTCCCTGCCCACACAGCTGGGTGACGGTCTCTATATCTCCACCGCATATGAGGGCGGCGAGATGTGGTCGCCGGAACAGCCGGCATTTCTGCGGCAGGATGGCGTCCTCGGCGTGCTGGCCGCGACGCCGCTGGGGTCTATCACGCTGGGTGGCTCCGTCGGCGACGCAGGCCGGCGCAAGTTCTTCTTCACCTTCGGACGATTGTTCTGAGCGAGCATCCGTGTACACAGAAACAGTGAAAACGCTCTAGACTGGTTGCATGGCACGAACCGAATCCGTAATGCAGCCTCTGGGCACGATTGCCCCTGACTTCTCGCTTCCCGATGTCCTCTCCGGTAAAACGGTGAGCCGCGATGGTGCGAAGGGAGCGGGCGGACTGCTGGTGATGTTTCTGTGCGTGCATTGCCCGTTCGTGAAATATATCGAACAGGGTATCGCGCGCTTTGCCGGGGACTATGCGGGGCAGGGCCTCGGCATCGTGGGCATCAGCAGCAATGACGCTGTGGCGTTCCCTGACGATTCGCCGGAGGGCATGCGCGCGCAGGCCAAGCGGCTCGGCTTCACCTTCCCGTATCTCTACGACGAATCGCAGCAGGTGGCGCGAGCGTATGAGGCTGCGTGCACGCCGGACTTCTTTCTCTACGATCGCGATCTGCGGCTGATGTATCGCGGACAGTTCGATACGAGCCGTCCCAGCCTGCGTGTCCCGGTGTCGGGCAGCGACCTGCGCCGCGCCGTCGAAGCACTGCTGGCGGGCAAGCCGCCGCTCGATGAGCAGCACGCGAGCCTCGGCTGCAGCATCAAGTGGAAATGAGCCCTATCGCAATTCCCTAGCGAATCGCTTTTACATAGCCGGAGCTGCGGACCTGGCCGGCTTCAGCGCGAAGTGGTGCGTTGTGGGTTGCGCGTCCTTCTGCTGCTGCGCGATGGAGGAAACGACAGCTTGTTGCATGGCCTGCTGCTGCGGCTCCGGCGCTGCTTCCGGATGCTGCTGCGTGCCGGCCACCATGGTGAAGAGGTCGCGCTCGAGCTGGTTGCGGTGCTCCGTCTCCCATGCGAGTGTCTGCGACTGGCGCAGCATTGGCGTTGCCATGCGCGCCAGGTTGACGCCGTGCTGTAGCGCATCTGCGGTGAAGCTGGCGACTGGTTGGTCGTCGATGGTGAGCGCGTAGTCGCCCGCGGCAAGTCCGGTCACGGTCAGAGTCTCCTGATCGAGCGCCGCCTCCACACCGCCTGCCTCCAGCGCCAGATCCGTGATGGCATCGGTGCCCTTGAGCGGCAGCGGCAAGGGCAGCGCGTTCTCGATCTCCGTCCATTGGAGCGTGTCGCTCTTCTTCTCGTGCTTCACGTCGGTGACGCTGGCGTTCTGCACAGCGGTTGTCTTTGCGGCGTGCGCATCCACCGTCACGCTGCTCACCAGGGCGGGTGCATGCCAGGCCTTCAGCACATTCTCGGCCATCACCCAATGCACGCCCTCGCCGGGATGCACGCGATCGGGAATCAGGCGGGAGGCGAGATTCGGATGCGCGGTCTCCACCTTCTGCAGCACATCGACGACCGGCGCGTTCAGGTCGACGAATCCCTGATGGGTGCGCTCTGCCTCCGCGCGATCGAATTCGCTGTAGTCCTGCATCACCTCGTTGTAGTGCATGGTGGGATGGGTCACATCGTCATAGGGCGACGGACCGATGAGCGTAAGTTTCACGCCGGGAGCGCCAGCGAGGATGGTGTCCACCATGCATTTGTAACCGTCCTGGTAGGTTTTCTGAATCGCGGCATTCGGCACACGATAGTAGCCGTCGTTCATGCCGAGCATGATAGTCACGATATTAGGCCGGTAAGGCAGAATGTCGCGCTGGATACGCAGATCGATGGGGCCGGCGGCGCCGCCTGAGACCTTGTCGCCACCCACCCCGGACTGCGTCCATTGCATCTTCCATGTGGGAAAGCGCGTGAGTACGTACTCTTCAATGAAGGTGGAGTAGAGGCGCTGATCCGTGATGCTGTCGCCGTAGAGCACGACGCGATCGCCATCATGAAGAGCAAAGTCGCTAGCGGCCGGCGGTGTGGTGGTTTGCGCTGAGACGAAAGGAAGGGCGGAAAGCAGCAGGCCCGCACAGAGAGCAGCAGGTTTCGCAATATCACTCATGAAGCAAAAGTCTAACGCGCCTTCGACGGCTCTGCAGCTACGTCGCGTT
>DASXGY010000372.1:0-11183 GCA_036488835.1 Acidobacteriaceae bacterium | reverse complement strand
CTATCGTTCCGAGGGCAGCGGCACAACCTTCATCTTTACCGACTTTCTGTCCAAGGTCAGCTCCGATTTCAAGACCAGGGTTGGCGCTGGAGCTGCAGTGAAGTGGCCCACAGGGATCGGCCAAAAGGGAAATGAAGGCGTCGCCGGCATGGTGCGTCAGACGCCCAACGCCTTTGGCTATGTTGAGTTGATCTACGCGGAGCAGAACAAGATGTCCTTTGGGTCAGTGAAAAACGCATCGGGCAAGTTTCTGAGGGCGAGCACGGACGGTGTTACGGCCGCTGCGGCAGCCGCAGCCAAGTCAATGCCGCCTGACTATCGCATCTCGATTACCAATGCTGCCGGTCCGGAATCCTAC
This sequence comes from Acidobacteriaceae bacterium, assembly GCA_036488835.1. Lineage (GTDB taxonomy): Bacteria > Acidobacteriota > Terriglobia > Terriglobales > Acidobacteriaceae > KBS-83. The sequence continues at coordinate 10,825 of DASXGY010000372.1, read as the reverse complement.
CCGATCTCCAGCTTCACCTGGCTGCTGATCCCTACTCACGCCAGCGATGCTTCGAAGACGAAGGCTTTGGTTGGGTTCCTCAACTGGATGCTGGACCACGGCCAGTCTGAGGCAGCTTCTCTTAGCTATGCTCCGCTGCCGAAACAGGTGCAGGACATGGTTCGCAAGAGCGTGGCAACGATCAAATAGCGCGAGCTGCCGCGCGGATTTCACAGCATTCCAAATCCGCGCGGCCTTTTTTCTACCGGTTCAAGAGCATTGTGGGACCATCGGGCCCATACAATCGACATCGAGAACCATCCCGACAGAATCTCAACCCGTATGACTGACGAACGAGATCCCAGGCCGTCGCAATCTATGTCTCCCATCCTGCCCAACGCGCCTGCGGTCTACTCCCCGGAACCCGCTTTGGCTGCGACGGATACGGCCCCTTCGCTCATCCGCGACTTTCTCCGCAAGCGGGGAAGCGGTCGTATCGCCGATAACAGCTTCGCCGCAGTCATGCTCGTCTGCGCATGCACTATCTTCGCAATTGTTCTCTTCATCTTCGGCATTCTGGTTTTGCACTCGCGCCCGAGCCTGGTGCAATTCGGATGGAAATTCTTCACTCGTGCGGCGTGGGATCCAGTCTCCGGCGACTTTGGCGCGCTGCCGTTTATCTTTGGCACTCTGGCCACGTCTCTGCTCGCCTTGTGCATGGCGGTTCCGTTGGCGCTCGGTGTAGCCATCTTCCTTACAGAACTTTGTCCGCGCCCGCTCCGCGCTCCAATCTCTTTTCTTACTGAATTGCTGGCCGCCATCCCCAGCGTCGTCTATGGCCTCTGGGCAGTCTTTGTTCTCGTGCCGCTGATGCGCAACCCGATCGGCCCCTTCCTCGTGAAGACCCTCGGTTGGACTGGCTTATTCAGTGGACCAAACTTCGGCGTCGGTCTGCTTACTGCGAGTATCATCCTCGCCATCATGATTCTTCCCATCATCTCCTCCTTGACCCGCGACATCATGACTGCTGTGCCCAACAGCCAGCGCGAAGCCGTCCTCGCTCTCGGCGCCACGCGTTGGGAGATGATCCGCATCGGCGTTCTGCGCAACTCGCGCATCGGGATCGTCGGCGCCATTATGCTTGGCCTCGGCCGTGCGCTCGGCGAAACCATGGCCGTCACCATGGTCATCGGCAATCACCCCGACATCGGCAAATCACTCTTCGCCCCCGCCAACACTCTCGCCAGTGTCATCGCAGGAGAGTTCTCCGAGGCCACCAGCGACATTTATCTGAGTGCGCTCATCGAGATCGGCCTTGCGCTCTTCCTCGTCACAATCGTCGTCAACGCCGTCGCCCGTCTCATGGTCTGGGCCGTCACACGCGGCGCTCCGGCCCGGGTGCACTGACATGAGCACACAGCCCCTCAACAATCAGCCCAGACCCATGGACTTCCAAACCAGGTCCATGCGGATGAACAACGCCCGCCGAACCGCAGCCAATTACTTCATCAGCGGCCTGTCGATTCTCGCAACAATAGTGGTCATTATTCCGCTGATCGCGATCCTGTTCTACCTCGTTTACAAAGGCGCAAGCTCGCTCAACCTCGCCTTTTTCACTCGCCCCCCGGCTCCTGTCGGCGAGCCCGGCGGCGGCATGGCCAACGCCATCGTCGGCTCCGGCATCATCCTGATGCTCGCCAGTCTTATGGGCATTCCTATTGGCATCGCCGCCGGCGTCTACCTCGCGGAGTTCGGTCGCGGCAAGCCCTTCGCAACAGCAGTTCGCTTCACTGCCGACGTGCTCAATGGCGTCCCCTCTATCGTGATGGGCATCTCCGTGTTTACCCTCCTGGTGAAGGGAAGACACTTCTCCGCGCTGGCCGGCGGCGTTGCCCTCGCCATCATGATGATCCCCACCATCACCCGCACGACGGAAGAGATGCTCGCCACCGTCCCGCACGCGATTCGCGAAGCCGCCCTCGGGCTCGGCGTCCCGAAGTGGCGCACCGCAGTCTCGGTTAGTCTGCGCACCGCATCGCCGGGTATTATCACCGGCTGCATGCTGGCCTTTGCCCGGGTCGCCGGTGAGACCGCTCCGCTACTCTTTACCGCCTTCGGCAACCAGTTCTGGAGCCTCAAACTCAACGAACCCATCGCCGCGCTGCCCTTGCAGATTTATGTCTACGCCATCTCTCCCTATGACGAGTGGCATCGCCTCGCATGGGCTGGTTCGCTTGTTCTTATCGCTATGATTATGGTATCCGTCACGCTCGTCCGCATCTTTGCCAACCGCGGCGTACTCAAGGGGGGAAGCTAGTGGGAGTAGGCATCTTAGTTGAGGACCTGAACGCGTGGTACGGCACAAATCACACCCTGCAGGACATCAACCTGCATATCCCCGCGAACCACGCCACCGCGCTCATCGGCCCCTCCGGATGCGGCAAATCCACCTTCGTGCGTTGCCTCAACCGCATGCACGAAACCAACCCGATCGCCCGCGCCACCGGCATAGTCAAGATGGGCGAAGTCGACATCTACAAGGATGCGTCTCCCGTCGAGATCCGCCGCCGCGTGGGCATGGTCTTCCAGCGACCCAACCCGTTCCCCACGATGTCGATCTACGACAACGTCGCCAGCGGCCTAAAGCTCAACGGCTTTCGCAATCGCCGCATCCTCGATGAGACGGTCGAGCGCTCGCTCAAGCAGGCCGCTCTCTGGGAAGAGGTCAAGGATGATCTGAAGAAAAAATCCGGAGCCTCGCTCTCCGGCGGACAGCAGCAGCGCATGTGCATCGCCCGCGCCCTCGCCGTCGACCCCGAAGTCCTTCTCATGGATGAGCCCGCCTCCGCGCTCGACCCCGTCTCCACCTCGAAGATCGAAGACCTCATCTTCCAGCTCAAGAGCCAGTACACCATCGTCATCGTCACTCACAACATGCAGCAGGCCGCCCGCGTCGCGGAGAACACCGGCTTCTTCCTCAACGGTAAAATGGTCGAGTTCGATTCCACCCACAAGATCTTTACCAATCCGAAGGACAAGCGAACGGAAGATTACATCACCGGGAGATTTGGCTGATGCGTGTTAAATTCCACCAGAACCTCGATGACCTCAAAGAGAAATTGCTCGTCATGGCTGGTATGGCCGAGCAGGCCATCCAACGCTCCATCGAGGCCTACCGCACCCGCGACCTCTCCATCTGCGAACTCGTCTTCCGCGCCGAGCCTTCGATCAATCGCCTCGAGCGCGAGATCGACCAGATGGCTCTCGACCTTCTCGCCATGGAGCAGCCCATGGCCATCGACCTTCGCTTCATCCTCTCGGTCATTCGCATCAACGCCGACCTTGAGCGCGTCGGCGATCAGGCGGTCAACATCGCCGTCCGCGTACGCGAGATGGGCGCCTTCGCCAACATCGACCTCCCCGTCGATATTCCCAAGCTCGCCTCCCTCGCCTCAGCCATGGTGCGCAAAGCGCTCCAGGCCTTCATCGAAGCCGATGCCGACCTCGCCAAGTCCGTCCTTCTCCTCGACGACCAGGTCGACGAGATGAACGACGCAGCCTTCTACGCGCTCAGTTCGTTGATCAAAGAAAAGCCCGAACTTACTCCGCAGTCGCTCAACGCGCTCATCATCTCTCGCAATCTGGAGCGCGTCGGCGACCACGCCACCAACATCGCTGAAGATGTCATCTTCTGGGTTCGCGGCGCGGACGTCCGTCACAACACGACCAACGCCTAGTCGCCAGCCTCCGTCGCCTTCATCTCCGGCTCCCACCACACCAGCCGCGGCAGCATCGGATAATACAGCCCCACGCGCAACCTTCCCGTCTCCACGCGATCCCGCATCATTCGAGCATAAGCGTCCATCTGCGCCCTGTACTTCACCCGCTCCTCCACCAAAAACTCCTCTACACCCTCGCGTCCATGCGTGGCCGTCTTATAGTCAATGATCCAGAGGCAATCATTCCCCGCCTCCAGCGGCTCGTGCCCGGCAAGAAACACCCGGTCCAATCGCACACTGCTGCGCGTCTCGCCCCACGAGGTCAACGCAAGCTCACTCATCGCATTCTCATGCGGCGCTAGCACCCACAACCCCTCAGCATCCTTCAACATATTGCCGAGCGCCGACTTCACTCGCGCCACAAGCCGATCGACCACCGCCGGCGCCAACCCATCCCCACGCAATACGGCTGCAATCCGTGGCGTCCATCCCGCGACCTCGCGCAGCAACGCATCGACACCAGTCCCAGCCCCAAGCCGCTTGGTCAGCATCTCCGCAAACGCGTGCACCGCATTGCCAAACGCCCGCGCCTCAAAGGATCCTTCGGGTCGCTCAAAGCGTGCCGGCGCAATCGCAGCATCTCCATACGAGAACCTGTGCTCAGCCGCGAACCTCCGCCCCGGCTCAAACCCCAAGGGCACCCGCTGCACGATCGCTGGCTCGCCTTGTTCCTCCGCGCCCGCCGCCAGATCGCCGACGAATTGATCTTCCTGAGCCGCCGGAAAAAGCGACCGCACAAACATCTTCGCCGCGTTCTCCGGGACCGACGCGGCCTCCGCAAAGTGACTCTTCGCCGCTGGCCAAGCCGCCTCCAGCAAGCTCCCCGCTCTCCGGCTGATCTCGCCATCCTTCTTCGTCTCTGGCGCAGCAAATAGATGAAGCGCCTCCCGCGCCCGCGTACACGCCACATAGAACAGCCGTCTCCGCTCCGCCGCCTTGCGTGCCCTCTGCATTCCTTTCAGCCACGCGTTCAGTTCACGCGACTCCTCGCCCTTTCCCTCGATCGGCGCGAGCATGACGTGCGCCGCATCCTCCGCAGCCGTATCCATCTCCTCCCACGTCAGCAGGGACGGCGCATCGCCCTGCGTCAGCCGCTCCAGCCCGGGAACCAGCACTACATCCCACTCCAGCCCCTTCGCCTTATGGATCGTCACCAGTTCCACCGCGTCGTCGCGCACCGGACTCTCCGCGTACAGCCTCTTCATCCTCTGCTCCAGCCGCGTGAAATCTATTTGGTCAGACTCCTCTTCCATCGCATCGAGCAGTTGCAGATACCGTCGCGCATTTTCCATCTCCTCCGCGGTCAGATAAGCGTCTCCACCCAATGTGCGCCAAGTCCGTTCTACCCACGCTGCCGTTGAGAGTCTCCCGCGCTGCTGTTCAGCCGCCTCCATCACCGGCCACAGCCGCTCCAACCGAGCCACGCCATCCGCACTCAAAAACTCTCCCCGCTCCTTTACCGCCTCCCACAGACTCCGTTCCCTCCAGTCCGGATCATCCGCTCCCGTCAGCACGTGCAGATCCGCCAGCCCCATGCCACACCACGGAGCCCGCAGCACTGCGAGCCACGCAACTCGATCCGCGGGATGTCGCAACGCACGCGTCAACGCGAGCAGGTCCAGCACCTCCTGCCTCTCCCCCAACTCTTCAATATCCACGGCCCGGTAGGGAATCGCCGCACGTCCGTCTCCACCCTTCAGCTCACTCACAATATCCGAAAGATGATTTCGATTGCGCACCAGCACCGCAATTCGCCACGGCGACGTTCTCCCTTCTGGCAACGCAGTCGCTCTCCATTGCTCCACGACATCCCGAACTGTCCCTGCATCTCGCCGCCTCTGCTGCCGAATCGTCCGTTGTTTCTCCTCCGGGTGGAGCCTGACAGGTAGAGCATTCGTATGCCAGCGAATCGCCTCGGACTCATTCCCAAGTTCTGCAGCAGGTCGCACGGCGACAGCCTTCACAAACGCGACCTCGCCGTCGTTAGCTCCACCCCTGGCTTTCGGAAACAGCAGTTCGAACTCTTCATTGAACGCTTCGACCAATGCTCCCTGCGAGCGAAAATTCGCCGTCAGCCGCAGACCTCCCAGCGGCAGCTCTCCCAACCGCTTCGTCTCCATCGTGCGTAGAAATAGCTCCACCCGCGCCTGCCGGAACATATAAATCGACTGCTTCGGATCGCCCACCAGGAACACCGTCTGGCTCGCTCCATCCCAGCCCTGTGTCAGCAACTGAATCACCTCGTAGTGGCTCGTCGAGGTGTCCTGCATCTCATCCACCAGCAGATGCTCCAGCCGCATTCCCGTCACCGCCGTCATCTCACTCGCGCCACCCGCATCCAGTGCATGCTTGGCCAGCAGCGTCAGCTCAGTAAAATCGCACTCGCCGCGTTCGGCAAACACTATCTGCAGTTCTGCCAACGCGCGCCGCAGTACACGAAACAGCGCCTTCGCCTGCTCCCACTGCTCCTGCGGATACTTTGCCGGTGGCAGGATGTCGACACTCGCAATGACAATTTGGAGATAATCGTCATGATGCAGAGCGTCGATGATCTCTTTCAGCCGTTCCTTCTCATACTTCGGCAGCGGGAAGCCCAGCGTCTTTTCGCCAAGCATCTTCCGCCACGTTCTCTTGGATGGCGTCACCAGTAGATGAATCAAAGCTCGCCAGTGTGCGAGATCATCCGCATTGGCCGAAGGAAGATGGATCCTCCCTGCGCAGATCGCGATCGGCGAAGGCTTCTGTTCCACACCTGCGCTTCTGCTCCCCGCGTTTCGGCTCAACGACCGCGCAATCTCTGCCAGATCCTTCAGAATCCTCGCAGGCATCGCCTGCTCCAGCCGGGTCAGAGCAGTGCAGATCGCGATCTCCAGCGCCCTCTCCAGTCGCGGACGGACGACTCCGTCGAGATGCTCCTCCGCAAGCTCTTCCCCTCGAAGAGGCACGAATTCAGCCCACTGCTCTCGCCGCTCGAGCATCTCTGCAATCAACCGCTCGCAGTCACCCAGACTTCCATCACGATGCAGCAGTAACTTCATCAGCGACTCATCGAGAACCGCATCGTTGCCTCCGAGTTGCATCAGCGTCCGTCGCGCTGCCTCGCGATACAGCGGCGCCGCATCTTCCACTGGCGCAAGCCCTCCGCCGCTTCCCGAAAGCACAGGCAGCGATCGTGCAATCTCCGCGCACACCGAATCGATCGTCTGCACCCGCAGCCGTCGCGGCCTCTCCAGCAGACCCCATCCCAGCGCCCCATCTCGTCGCAACACCTGCTCGGCCAACTCCCGCGTCGTGCGTTCAAACTTCGCCTCACGCTTGACCGGAGCTCCCTCCGCGGCAGCCTCCAGCTCTTCGAGGATTCGTTCGCGAATCTCCTGTGTCGCCTTTTTTGTAAACGTGATCGCCAGCACCTGCTCTGGCTCCGTCACGCCCTCCAGCCCCAGCAGTTTCAGATACCGCTGAATCAGCAACCCGGTCTTGCCCGAGCCAGCCGGCGCTTCCACGATCCATGATCGCTCCACATTCAGCGCGTCCTCGCGCGCCTGCGAATCTAACGCAGCACCATCCTGCGCCGCTGTCGTATCGCCATCTTTTGAAGTCAGGCCCGGAAAAAGAAACAACTCACCCACCGATCACCCCCGGCGACTCCCCCGTCTCTCCCTCGTCTTCCGTCTCCTCGAGATTTTTCCCAGCGACTCGGCACAGCAGCCTCTGCCTGCAGTACGTGCACGTCTTTGGATAGCTCTTCGGCCTCACTCCCGCCTCGCCAGCCGCAAACCGTTCCGCTAGTTTCGTCAATACCTCTCGCCACTCCTCCACCTGCGCCGCAAAGCTCTCGGCCTTCAGCCTGTCGGCCTTCAACAGCACGCCCTCACGCGCGGCAAACCCTTTCCACCCCATCTCCTTGCCCACCCGAAGCCGCGCGAACGCGACACCCCCGAGCCGCGTCGCATCCGACATGACTGCGTACAGCGGCAGTTGCGGTGCGTCCGGCCTCTCCGACAACCAGTCGTTCGTCGACACGCGTCCCGTCTTATAGTCGATCAGCAACTCGCCGCCTTCCGTCTCATCCACCCGGTCGACGCGCAGGTTCAGATGCAGCGGCCCAATCTGCACATTCTCCGCTTTCTCTTCGCGCTGTCTCACCACAAAGTTTGGCCGCATCAGTTCATGCTCCAGCCAGGGCCGCAGCAATCGCCGCAGACGTTCCCGTTGCATCGTCACGTAGGCGTCGTCCCACTCCGATGCGCTCGACTGCGCAATCTTCCTCAAACCTTCGTCGATCGCGGCGTCCAGCCCAGCCTCCCGCTCTGGCCAAGTCATCTCGCGCAACATATCCTGCGTCTTCACCTGCCCCCAGAAGTTCTCCATCACCGCATGGACGACGATGCCACTCTCGAGCGCATCCATTCCGAGTTCGACACTCTCCAGCTCGGTCGATGACATCCGGTGTTCTGCAAACGCCCGGAATCCGCAGGCCGCCTGCAACTCCAGCACCGTCGCTCCACCTCGCATCACTCGATCGGGAAGCGCAGCCACAGTCACATCGTCCTCCACCTTTTCCAGATCGAGAATCACGCGAGGGGGCTCCGGCGCGAGCAACTCTTGCGCTGTAGTCTCTTCCAACTCCAGAGCCTCCAACAGCTGCGAAACTCTCTGCCGCCCCTCCGCCGATTCCTTCGCATAGCTGAACATCACCGTCTTTGCGCTACCCGCAACTCGCTCGGTCACCCGCCGTGCCTGCTCTGCATCCCGAACCGCATCGACGCCCGGCATCCCTAGCTCCCGCTGCATCGCCCACGGCAGCAGCGGACTCGCCGCAGCGAAAACAGGCCAGCTCAAATCCCCCGCTCGCAAAAACCACACCGCATCGAACGTCCCGCCCGCGGCCTCGAGCGGCCCCATCACCTGCACCGGCGCATCACGCGACTCCGGCGCAAACGTCGTCTGCCGCGCAATCCTCTCCAGCCCCTCGAATGCCTGCGCAAACTCAACCTGCGCTCCATCGAATGCGAGCGTAGCCAACTCATCGAGCGCGCTCTCCAACTTGCGTCGCGTCTGAAACTCAACACTGGTCTCTCCTGCTCCGGAACCCCAGGCCGCAGCCTCGAGCAACTCCCGCATCCCCTCCGCCCACTCTGCATGCGTCCGAGCGGTCATGCCTTGCAGCCGATTCGCAACCACCCGCATCGCCCGCAGCGCACCCGACAACTGAGAGAGCCTAGCCTTCCTCTTCGAGCCACTCACCGCAGCGAACAGCCCCTCCAGCGAAATCTCCGGCCGAAGCATTCGCGTCCTGCGCAACTCAAACGCATCGAACTCCGCCCGCGCACCCCGCTCCTCGTTCTTCATCGCGAAGTAGCGCGACAGCAATAACCCGCTTACCTGTTCCACCGGCAACGCTCCCGTCACCCACCGCAATAATTCCAAAGCCGTCGCGACCATCGGGGTCTCCGCTAGAGCAACCCCGAGCGAAAACTCGTAAGGCCCAACCTCGCTCCCGATTCGTATATCCTCGAGCTCCGGTGCCAGCACTTCACGAAATACCCGATCGATCTCCCGCCGATATGTCTCCAGCGCCGGCACAATCACCGCGACCTTCGCCCCCGGCTGCTCCTTTAAAAACTCCCGCACCCAACGCGCCGCAACCCGCAGCTCCTCTTGCTCATCGGCCGCCTCCACCAGCGTCCGTCGCCCAGCTTTGACTGCTGGCCGCAACTCCTCCACATCGACGCCAGCCAAACGCAACCCCTCAACCAGCTTCACCTGCGCCGGCGTCATGCCATCGAATCCCACCAGCACAACGCCACCCGCCGGCAGCCCCACCAGACCTTTGTCAACAGCCCCGCGCAACGCCTCTTCCAACTGCGCCTGCGTCAGAAATCCTTCCACCTGGCAATGCCGTTCAAACGTCCGCTGCCACCGCCGAAACGCCCGTGTATCCGCACTCCCGTCCGCACCCCTGAGCCGCCGCTGTCCCTCATACCTGCAAACCAACCGCCACGTGTCCGCCACCATCTCCGCTAGTGAATCCACCGTCCGCAGACTCGCCAGTTCCTCATCTGCCTCCAGAATCGTCCGCCACACCACATGCTCCTGTGTCCGGTTCAGCAGCATCTGCGCAGCATGCCCTTCGATCAGCAATCCCCGCCACAACGCTGCCATCCACGCATCCCAGGCCATCACCGATGGCGGCGTCCAACTCGCCAGCCCCCGCTCCCGATTCCTCTGATCGAACGCCCGCCGCAGAGACCGTGCTGCCCGCTGATTTCCCGTCACCACGCTCGCGCCCCGCTCCAGCGCCTCAGCAATCTCTACCGGCAGCAACTCCACACCATCCATACCTCGGTTATACGCCCGCTGGCGATGGAAAATCAGTCCGCTATTACCGGCGTTCTTGGTACAAACCAACTCATCCCCAGCAGCCCCAACGCGGCGGCGAACGGCAACGCCAGTGCCACCTGCAGCGACCCCGCCCGAGTTGACACCACTCCCATCAACCACGGGAACGCCGCCGCCCCCAGCCCCGACACCGCCAACACAATCCCCGCCTGCCGCGCCGTCGGACGCTCTGCCATCAACAGGGCCCACGTAGCAGGAAAGAACGGAGCCAGGCTCAACCCCAGCAGCACCGCGAACCCCGCGATCGTCACCGCCGAATGCGCCATCGCCAGCGCCGCGGTAAACACCGCCGCCAGCGCCAGCCCCCATCGCTGCACCGTCTTCTCCCCCACGCGCAGCATCACCGCCGAAGCCCCCACCCTCCCCAAGGTCAGCGACATCCAAAGCAGCAGCGTCGTGTACTCACTCACCGCCAGCGTCTTATCCCCATAGCGCAGCGCAAACGTCGTCAGCCACCCGCTCAGGCAAGTCTCCAGACCGCCATACAACACCAGCAGCCCCGCAAAATACAGATACGCACGCCCGCTCAATCCAACCGGCGGCTCCGCCTCCACGGACGCCCTGTCAAACTTCTCTGCGCTCTCCCCGTTCCCACGCATCTGCGCAATCAGCGCCACCGCCCCAACCGCGAACAACATTGCAAACCCCTCAAGAAGCCTTCTGAG
>DASXGY010000361.1:0-7682 GCA_036488835.1 Acidobacteriaceae bacterium | reverse complement strand
TTGGGCTCGATGGTGCAGAAGGGATAATTCGCGGCCTGCGCTTTGGCCGAGGTGAGGGCGTTGAAGATGGTGCTCTTGCCGACATTGGGCAAGCCGACGATTCCGCAATTCAATGGCACTGGACGTTCCTTTTCTTTTCATTGAATCATGGAGGATGCTGGTTGGGTTTCGACCCGTATATTGTGGCTGGACGAAACCGATGGACGGTACACTCTCTGCGCGCTCCGCTCGACACGGTATGCCGAGTATGTCAGGCTTGACATATGGTTCGAGCACGCCGGCGTGCCGCCGGCGATTCTGTGAGGGGCACTTGAGGACCATTGGCAACCTGTCGTATCGGGCATGGACAACGGACTGGAGCCGGCCGTTGAGCCGTCTCCTGGTCTTGCTTACCACGTTGCTTTTGCTGGTGATGCCGGTCACGGAACACCTATGCAACTGGGATCAATTTCTGCGCGGTGGTCCCGATGTGGAGTTCAGCCTGCTGGCCGGTTTGTTGTTTGCTGCAATGGTAGTTCTGTCAATGAATGGAACGATGCTTCAACCCAAAATGTTGCAGCCCGAAAGGATGCAACCGGCAGCCGCGGGGAATGGCGGCTTCGGGATCAGAACCGCTGGGCATCCCTATCGACATCACTCGGCGAGCAGTCGATGGTGTGCTCCGGGGCCGGAGGATTTCCTCTCTGCTGCCATATCGCGCACGCTCGTGCCGATGCGGATCTGATTCTTTCCCGTCTCACGAAGTGACCGGGTGGAAGTGCGATGGAGTTCCCGGTGCAACTCCTCTAGAGAACGTGAACGGTAGAACGTAAGGTCGCCATCGTCTTGGCACGCCGATGGCGGCATGAGGGCAATGATTGATGAAGACATCCGAGGTACTCCGGGCCTGGCGCGGCATTCTTTCCGGCCGCCGACCTTCGCTTTCCATCGAAATCACCAAGGAGTGCCCGCTGCGCTGCCCGGGCTGCTATGCGTTCGACGAAGCGCACCTGGGAGGGACGCAGCAGCTTCGCCAGCTCTCCGACTTTCGCGGGGATGAGCTGGTGCGGCGCGTCGTCGAGCTGGTGGACGAATACCAGCCGCAGCACGTGTCGCTGGTCGGGGGTGATCCGCTGGTGCGCTATCGCGAACTGGAGCGGATCCTTCCCGCATTGGATGCGAGGGGCGTTCACACCCAGGTGGTGACCAGCGCCTTCCGTCGCATTCCTGCGGAATGGTCGCGGTTCGAGCGGCTGAACGTAGTGGTCTCCATCGACGGCCTGCAGCCGGAGCATGATGAGCGGCGCAAGCCGGCGACCTATGAGCGGATCCTGAAGAGCATCGCGGGCAGCCAGGTGACGATCCATTGCACCATCACGGGGAACATTGCGTCACGCCCCGGATACCTCGAGGAATTCCTACGCTTCTGGACGCCGCAGCCGGAGATCCGCAAGGTTTGGTTCAGCCTGTTTACGCCGCAGCGCGGGGCCACCGGCCCGGAGATACTTACCGCGGTGCAACGGCGCGAAGTAATGAATGAACTATTGCGGCTCCGTGTGCTATATCCTGCGCTGGACATGCCGGAGTCCCTGATCTGCGAGATCGCTACGCCACCGAAGAGTCCGGCGGATTGCGTCTTTGCGCAGACGACCCACACCGTTTCCGCCGACCTGAAGACCAAGGTGACGCCGTGCCAGTTTGGCGGCGATCCGGACTGCTCGCAGTGCGGCTGCATCGCTACGCTTGCGCTTGCGGCGGTGGGGCATCATCGCCTGGCGGCCGGCCTGACGGCAGGGCACCTCTTCAAAGCATCCGATAGTATTGGCCGGCGGTGGCGCTCGCTGACCCAGAGCGCTCGTCAGCCACAAGCGGGAGCACAACCGTTCACTATTCTATGAGGTCCAAGCTACGATGACCGAGACGCCCATGACCCAGATGCCCCAAGCGCGTTCCATGATCGTCTGTGAAACGGCGGCCATTCCGAAAGCTGCCCGCTGCGAGGAGAAGCTGCGGGAGGAGCTTGCCGGTTGCAGCGCGGACTTGCATGCTCTCGGCTTTGCGCCCGGCACATCGGGCAACGTGTCGGTGCGTCTGGATGGGGCGCGCGTGCTGGCCACGCCGACCGGCTGCTCCAAGCGCGTGGTGGGTCCGGGGGATCTGGTGGTGGTGGATATGGACGGCCATCCACTGGCCGGGACGCGGCATGTGACCAGCGAGATCGATATGCATCTGGCCATCTACAAGGCGCGCCCTGATGTAGAGGCCGTAGTACACGCACATCCGGTGTTCGCAACTGCATTCGCTTCCAGCGGCCTTGCGCTGGATCAGCCGCTTTGCTCGGAGGTGGTGATGACTCTGGGCACGATTCCACTGGCGCCCTATGCGACGACCGGAACCTGCGAAGTTGGTCAGACGCTCGCGCCGTACCTGCAGCATCACGACGCGGTGCTGCTGGCTAATCATGGCGTGGTGACCTATGGCGACTCCATCATGGATGCGCTGATGAAGATGGAGACGGTGGAGCACTTTGCGCAGATATGCCTGGTAGTGCGGCAACTGGGCGGCGGGGCGACGCTTGAGGGAAAGCATCTCAGTGACCTGTTGCAGGCGCGTGCCGCGTATCTGCAGAAGGCGGGGCGGCGGGTGCACTGGGCCAACGGGGCGAGCGCCACTCACAGCTAAAGGGCTCACTGGACAACAGCGAAAAGTGGCCGGCCCCGGTGAGATGCTCCCGGATCAGATCTTGATGAAGATCTTCTTGCGGTAGAGCGGCAGCACGAGCAGCCAGCACACCAGCACATAGAGCAATGAGTAGGCCAGCGAGCCCAGTGCCGGGTAGGAAGGCATGAGCGCAGCGATGTGCTGGGCGGTCCACCGCAGCACGTTGCTGTGGGGTCCGACCATGACGTGATCCAGACAGGCGGACATCAGCTCGGAGATGACATACGCGGTGATGGCGTTGGTGCCAAACACCAGCAGTATCCATGTGCCCCGCCGATAGTTGCGCACCTGCACGAAGAACCAGAAGACGGCGAGGATGAGCAGCGACCAGCCGGCGGCGTAGAGGACGAAGCTGGATGTCCAGAGCTTCTTGTTGAGGGGGAACCAGGGGTTCCAGATAAGGCCGAGGAGGACGCTGCCGGCTCCGGCGATGGCGAGGGTCAGCGCCTTGCGGGAGTCGGACCGCGAGGTGCGCAGGAAGAGCCCGGTGAGCACGCCCATGAGCGTGGTGCCGAGTGCGGGAATGGTGGAGATCAGCCCCTCCGGGTCCCGTGTGCGCTCGTAGAGATGGGGTGCGGAGAAGAAGTGGCGGTCGAGCCAGGCGACGATATTGGCGTCGTGATCAAGGAACGGAATGTCGCGGCCGGGTACGCCGAAGCCGGGTACCGGCACGAAGCGCATCAGGAGGTAGTAGCCGACCAGGCAGGCGACGAGCAGACCGACCTTGTCTGCGACCGTGGGCTGGCCCGCCGCGGAGCCGGCAGGGCGGCGGATCCAGATATAGAGCGAGGCGACGATGAGATAGCAGAGCGCGATGCGCGGCAGCACGCCGTAATAGCGCATGGTGGAGAGGCGGAAGAAGGGCGCGCTGTTTACGACCAGGCCAAGCAGGAAGATGATGATGGCGCGGCGGACGGTGTGGGCGAAGAGCGACGCGCGTGTGACGCCGCGTGCGAGGCGCGATTCAGTAGAGAAGACAATCGACGCCCCGACCAGAAAGAGGAAGGTGGGGAAGACCAGGTCGGTGGGGGTGAATCCGTTCCATTCGGCGTGCTTCAAGGCCGAGAAGGCCCGGTCGCTGCCATTGTCATTCACCAGGATCATGAAGGCGATGGTGAGGCCGCGCAGCAGGTCGACGGCGAGATAGCGCTTGGACGAAGAAACCGGGGAGACGAGCGGGTCGGGTGCGGATACGGTGCGGGTCGCAGTGCTCATGGCGGAGTGAGAAGAAGATTACGAGCTTTGCGAGAGGATGAAAAGAGGCAATCCGTCTCCAGCGCCTGCGAGCCGGTGCAATGTACACTCTGGAACAGCACTTATTACTGCGAGCGCGTGCTGTCTGCTCGTTTCGACCATAGCGAAAGACACCTGGGATGACGGGAAGGCGGTGAAAAGCCGCCACTGCCCCGCAACTGTATGCGCGTTAGCTGCTGCTCCGCCGTTCTGTAAGAGGCGGAACAAGCAGCGTCTGACTGCCACGACCCACTGGATCGAACGATCCGGGAAGGGGACAGGCAGGCGGCGAAGAGCATTTTCGCCGGCGCGCGAGTCAGGAGACCGGTCCCGGCGTGCGTTGTAGGAACCGCGTTCCGAGGGGAACGAAGGAGAGCCCTGATGTCTGTAGGTATATGGCGTGGCTTGCGCCGATCCTTTATTGCGTCGCTCCTTATTGCGTTTAGCGCATCGTTTGCTTTTGCAGCCGAGGTGCATGGCCGTGTCACCGACCCGCTGGGGCTTCCGATAGCCAACGCGGAGCTGACGCTGATTCAAGGCGGGAAGATCGTCGGCGGCGCGCGCAGCGCAAGCGATGGCAGCTATTCATTGCGCACCGGCCAGACCGGTCAATTCTATATTGTCGTGATGAGCCAGACCTTCCGGCAGATGGCAACACCATCCTTTTACGCCGGGGTGCTGGATTCGCGTCAGCAGAATGTTGTGCTGGAGCCCGCGCGCATCCATCAGCAGGTGGTGGTGACGGCCACCGGCACACCGACCCCACAGGCGCAGGTGAGCGGCGCCATCACCGCGGTGCCACAGCCGGACTTCCGCAATCGGGCGATTATCGTTGACGCGTTACGCCAATCGCCGGGAACGTTTCTGGTGCAGCAGGGGATGTATGGCGGCCTCACGTCACTATTTGTGCGCGGCGGCAACTCGGCGGCGAACCGCGTGGTGCTGGATGGCGTGCCGATCGAAAATATCGGCGGCGTCTTCGACTACAGCACGCTGGCGACCACAGGGATCAAGAGCTTCGAGATCTATCGCGGCGCCAACAGCACGCTGTATGGTTCGGACGCCGCGGCGGGGGTGGTCAATATCGAGACGCCGCGGGGCACGACCTCATTTCCGTCGTTGCTCTATGAGGGCGACGCGGGCAACTTCCATACTTATCGCAACGCGGTGCAGGTGGGCGGCACCTGGCACAAGCTGGACTATTACGGCGGCTTTGACGCGCTGCGCTCTTCGAATGCGCTGCCGCAGGACGAGTATCACCTGAACACCGAGACGGTGAACCTGGGCTATGCCATCAACGGAGCGACGTCGCTGCGCGTGACTGCGCGCAATGCGAATGCTGCGGTGGGCCTGCCGGGCGCGTATAACTTCACCGCGTTGACTAACGATGGCAAGCAGAGCGACCAAAACATCTATCTTTCCGGAACGATCGAGAACCAGACCACCGAGGCCTGGCACAACCTGGTGCGCTACGGGCTGACGCGGAAGCGGGAACAGACGGCGCAGTGGTATCCGGCAGGCGTGCCGATCGCCGTCGGCAACGATGCCACGTTCACGAATTACTACGGGCTGCCGGTGAGGATCCAGGGTGCGAACGGATACAGCGCAGTTGGCCAGGCGCTGATCAACTACGGCCCAGCCTTCGGCGGCATCTATCCCAATTCCAGCGACTCGGACAACAACCGCGACCAACTTTATTTCCAGAGCGACTTTCGATTCACTCCACACCTGACCGGGCTGCTTGGCTTCCGCTATATGGATGAGCGCGGGAGTTATCACAATCCGGCATTTTTTCTGTCGGAGAGCTTGGAGCGCTCGAACTACGACTACATCGGGCAGTTTGCCGGCGACTTCAAGAACCGGCTTTTCTACACGCTGAGTGGAGATATCGAAAAGAATCAGCTCTATGGCACGGTGGGGCAGCCGCGCGTCGGGCTGGCGTACTTTCCTGTGCGGCCGGGAGCCGGCATTGCGCACGGCACCAAGCTGACGTTCAACTTTTCAAAGGGCATTCAGGAGCCGGATCTGAACTCGCAGCTTGGCTCATTGCAGGACATTCTGGAGCAGTACGGTTACTCCAATCTGATTGCGCAGTTCAAGGTGCCCCCGATCGGCGGGGAGACCAGCCGAAGCTACGACGGCGGAGTCGAGCAGACGTTCCTCAACGAGCGTCTGCTGATGAAGGCGATTTATTTTCACAACGAATTCGGCAACCAGATCGAGTTTGTGGATGGCGGGACATTGCCGCTGCTGGGTGTGAGTCCGACGGTCGCGGTCGCGGTGACGAATACGTACGGCGGGGCGAGCGTGAACTCGCTGTCCTTTCGCGCACAGGGAGCGGAGGTGGAACTGCAGGGGCAGGTCAGTTCGCACATCTTCGCGCGCGGCGGGTATACCTACACCGACGGTACGACGCAGCGGTCGTTTTCCTCCGATGCGATCGGGCCGCAGGTAAATCCGTTCATTCCCGGTGTAGAACTGGGCATCAACTCACCGCTGATTGGCGCGCGGCCCTTCCGACGGCCGCCGCACGTTGGCTTCGCCGGCGTGAACTATACGACGCGGAAGTGGTTCGTGCAGGTACAGGGAAGTTTTGCGAGCCGCAGCGACGACTCAACCTTCCTGTCTTCGTTCGATAGCCTTGCCGGAGATAACAGCCTGCTCCTGCCCAATCGCAATCTCGACTCCGCGTATGCGAAGGTCGACTTAGGCGGCAGCTATCAGATGGAGCAGTGGTTGGGCGTGTACGTGCAGCTTGATAATCTGGTGAGCGACCAACACATCGGGCCGATCGGCTATCCGTCGCTGCCTTTTACCTTCCGTGCCGGGATGCGGATTGCCATCGGCCATACGAAAAAATAACCAGAGTGGGATTGGTTGCGCGGCGCTTTGCGCCGTTATTGAACGGAAGGTGAAGCAGATCCTTCACTCCACCTTCGGTTACGTTCAGGATGACGAGTTCGCAGCCTATTCATTGCGTAGCGCGACCGAGGGTTGGAGTCGCGCTGCGCGAAGTGCGGGCAGAAGCGCGGCTACGGTTGCCGCGAAGAGCAGGACGACCGCTGCGCCCGCGATAGAGGAGATACTGCCGCCGGACATCGCGGCAAAGAAGTGGGTGAGCGTGCGTTGCGCGATGACGACCAGGACTATACCCACTCCGAGGCCGGCAGCGAGGAGCGGCACGATGCGCCGGGCGATGAGATAGGCGATGTCGACGCGATTGGCACCGAGCGCCATGCGCACGCCGACCTCAACTGTGCGCTGGGTGGCGAGGAAGCTGAGCAGGCCATAGATGCCGATGGAGGCGAGGAAGAGCGCGAGGCCACCGAAGAGCGAGAGCATCCAGACCAGCAGATGGCGCGGCGCAAGCGATGCGTCGACCAGCGTGCTGAGCGGCGTTACGTCGTAGAGGGCTTCGGCGCCGTCCGCGGCATGGACGGAATTGACCATCGGGGTGCGCAGGCTCTCGGCATCGCCAGCAGAGCGGGCGATGAAGGTCACGCCCTGGACGGGCTGCTGCGCAAATGCCGTGTAGATGACGCCTTTGTTCTCATCCACCTCGAGCGAGTCGCGGCGCGTGTGCGCGGCGATACCCACGATTTGGGCCCATTGATCGCCCGCACCAAAACGAATGCGTTTGCCGATGGGGTCCTGATGCGGCCAGTAGGCGCGGGCGAGCACGTCGTCAATCACCGCGACACGCTGCGTGGTTGCCGTGTCGCCGCTCGCGAACCAGCGGCCGCGCAGCA
>DASXGY010000347.1:0-4874 GCA_036488835.1 Acidobacteriaceae bacterium | reverse complement strand
GGCCTGGACGATGCGTCCATGCCTGCGGCTCAGCTCCAAAATGCTGTCGGCATCGGCAAGGCTGGCGGCCAGCGGCTTTTCGATCAGGAGATCTAACCCTGCGGCTAAAAGCGGCGCGGCGGTGGAAGCATGGTGCACGGTGGGGACGCAGACCGATGCAGCATGGAGCGGGGCGACCGCCTCCAGGCAGGCTTCAATCGTCTCGAAGGCGGGAATACCGAACTTTGCCGCAGCTTCCGCAGCGACTGCCGGGTTGCGGTCGACGACTGCGGCAAGCTGAACCGCCTCTCCAGCCAGCTCGAGCTCGCGATAGACGCGAAGATGATTGCGCCCGAAGGCTCCCGCTCCAACCACGGCAACGCGGAGTGGCTGCGAGGCCGGCACTACTTCTTTTCGGTCCGGTTTTCAGTTGGGGCCTCAACCACCTGGCGGCAGCGGGCGTAGAGTTCGAGCAGCTGCGTAACCTGTTCCTCCGGCTTGGCCGATGCGGTAACACCAAAACCGGTGGAACTTGCACCCTTGCTCCCTACATTGGCGTGCGCGGCAACGAACTTAAGCAAGTCGAGCGCGATATCCTCGGTGCGGCGCGCTGCGTTGATCGATTCCATGAAGTGGTTCCTCTCGTTTCTCTTAGCCTGATGTTAATGGCCCCGACGCCAGCGCGCAAATCACAGACCCAGGCTCGCAGATCACACCAGCCGCGATTGCGCACGCACTCCGCACACAATCTCATACGCTATGGTGTGCGCCAGACAGGCATGATCGTCTGCCGTGACCCCATCGCCCAGCACAACGACCTCATCGCCAAGTGCAACGCCGGGAATCCCGGTCACATCCACCACTGTAAGGTTCATCGACACGCGCCCGACGATCGTCGCCCGGCGGCCGTTCACCATCGTCCAACCGCCTGCCTGCGCGTTCGAGCCTGAGAGCTCGCGGCGGAGTCCATCCGCATAGCCAATAGGAAGCAGAGCCAGACGCATCGGCCGCGGGGCGGTAAAGATCGCGTTGTAGCCGACGGTATCTCCAGCCTGCACGTCGCGCAGCCCGGTCACGCGCGTCTTCCACGTCATCAGCGGCTCGAGTTGGCGGCGCACCTTCGCCTGCATTCGATCGCCACTGGAATTTGGACAATCGATCGGCAGGCAGTACCCGTAGAGCGCGATCCCGGTCCGAACCATCGACTGCGCGCCGACGCTGGCCGCGAGCGTGCGCAGCCATACGAGGTTTTCTTCGGTCCCCTGGTTATCGATGGTGGACGAATTCCCGGCATGCACCCAGGCCGGCTGCAGACCGGCTACAGCGACCGCAACGAGCGCCTGCTCGAAACGTTTCCTCTGAGCGAGCGTTTGCGCCGATCCCGCCACCTCGGCAGAAGCAAAGTGCGTCATCACGCCTTCCAGGCGAAGGTGCGGTTGCCGCTTGAGCCAATGCAGGAGCGCGTGCAACTCTTCTCCGGGAGCCACGCCCTGGCGCGCCATTCCGGTATCGATCTCCAGATGAACGGGCAACGGAGGAGCATCGCCGCCTCGTTGCCGGACTGCGGCGGCGAGAGCCTCCATCTGCTGCCGCTCCCAGACAACCGGGGTCAATCCATGCCGCACGACTTCCTCAGCATCCTCAGGCAACGGTCCGCACATGACCATGATGCGCGGCTGCCTTTCGATTGCAATTCCGGCCGACGCCAGCGCCTCGCGAACCGCGGCGCCCTCCAGCGCGTCCGTCACTCCAAGCCACTGTGCGCCGGCTTGCGCGAGTACGGGCGCGCAGACCGCTGCGCCGTGCCCGTATGCATTCGCCTTTACGACTGCGAGCACGGCGGTATCGCCGCCGGCCGCTTCGACGAGCAGCCTGTAGTTCGCGGTCAGGCGCCGCTCTGAGATCTCCACCCAGCTCTTCACCATCCCTATCCTATCTCCGGGTCGACTCGCGGCAGATAGCCGCCGAAGTACCCCCGGTTCCCCACGGCACCTCGAGTGTGATACAAAGCCACGTCTGAAGAAAGCACTACCGCCGCGACCGTACCGAGGTTCGCGACCTTTCCAAGGGGCTAGTCTGTCGCCATGAAAATGAATACTCGTTCAGTCTCGCTACTCTCGAGCACCCTGTTCGCCACCGCTTTCAGCCTCTCGCTCGCCGGGTGCTCCAGCGGCAGTTCCAATCCGCTGGCTCCCATCCAGGCTGCGCAGGCAAAGAACGCCGGCAACTTCTCGAACACTGTCTTTCTCGGGGACTCGCTGACCGCCGGCTACCAGAGCGGTTCGCTGCTGGACACCCAACAGGTGCATGGCTGGGCGCCGCTGGTGGCGAAGCAGGCGGGTTTCAACATCGTCCAGCCGCTGATCGCCTATCCCGGTGCGCCGAACGTGCTGCAACTGGTCTCGGTTGGTCCGCCGCCGGTGATTACGACTGTCTGTCCTCCGCCCGTGATCCCGCCTGGCTGCGGAACCACGACAGGCCGCGATAACTTCGCGACTCAGGTTACCGACCTGGCTGTCCCCGGCGCCCTGTTGAACGATGTTTTGAATACGGTCCCGCTGGTAAATCCCGCAGCCGGACAACAACAGTTGAACCAGCTTGTTCTCGGATTCCCCGGCCTTGGCTACGGGCAGGCCTACAGCCAGGCGACATTCGCCGTCAAAGCCCAGCCGACGACGATCTTCCTCTGGATCGGCAATAACGACGCGCTGATTGCCGACCTTACCGGCACGCCCAGCAGCATGACCTCGGTCGCCAACTTCACGACCCAGTACCAGGCCCTGATGACGCAGCTGACGACGCTGACTTCCGCGCATCTGGTCATCGGAAATATTCCTGACGTCACCCAGGTGCCGTACCTTCAACCGGCCGCGCTGGTGCTCGCCGAAACCTCGCAGCAGTCAGGCCTGCCAACTTCCGTGCTGAGCGGACTTCTCGGAATCGTGCCGGGCGACTATGTGAACCCGACCGGGCTGGCGGAGATTCCTCTGATCCTGGGCCAAAAGCAGAAGGGGCCAATCGACGATGCCGGCGTACTCTCCGCCGCGGAGGCCGTCACGGTGCAGGCCCAGGTCAACGCCTTCAATCAGGTGATCGCCACGCAGGCTCAGGCGGCAGGAGCCACCCTGGTGGATATCAACGCCTTATTCAAACAGCTAACAACGTCTGGCATCACCATCAACGGATACACCGGCACTGCGGGCTTTCTGGGGGGCTTCTTCTCTCTCGACGGCATTCATCCCACCAATACGGGATATGCAGTGGTCGCCAACAAATTCATCGACACGATGAATGCAGCCATCAGCACGAAGATTCCCGATGTGGCGCTTGGCCCGGTTGCCGCGGCCGATCCGCTTTGGCCGCCGAATCTGGCGCCGCACGTTGTGAGTGCCCATGCTCTGACTATGCCGGCCAACGCGGGAAAGACCGTCGACGACCTGATGCTGGGGAAGAAGTAAGAGTCAGGAGGGGTTGGGCAAGGCCGCAGCGGGATAGGGTTTGGTCACCTTGCGGAGATAGTCTTCGAGTCTTTGCCCCTTCTTCTGGACGAACTCGCGGCGCAGCACCTGAACGTCCTGCATGCGGTCGATGCGAAAGGTTCTGAAGTCCTTGCGCAGTTCGCACCATGCGGCCAGGGTCCACACGCCGCTCCAGAAGTAGAGGGCGAGCGGCCGTACTTCGCGTTGACTGCTTTGGCCGTCTTCGCGTGTATATGCGAAGGCCAGGGCGCGCCGGTCGATGCAGGCCTCGTGCAGGAGATCGAGCCGCTCGCGCAAGAGCTGCGGCATCTGAAAGCCCGGTGCGTACATCAGAATCGCGTCGAGGCGTTCGCGAAGATCGGGCGGCAATACCGCCTCAATGCGCTGCAAGGCGTGATCGGCTGCGAGTGTACTTGCGGCACCGCCCCAGGCCCGCACCAGTCTTGCGCCTAGAACCAGCGCCGTCAATTCATCCCGCGTGAACATCAGAGGAGGGAGGTCGAGATCGCGCCGCAGCGTGTACCCGACACCTGCCTCGCCCTCAATGGGCATGCCGGAGGTTTGGAGATCGCTGACGTCGCGGTAGATCGTCCGCTCCGAGACTTCGAGCTTCTGGGCCAGCATGCGCGCGGTCTGGAGGCGGCCGCCGCGCAGGATTCGTACGATACGGAATAGCCGGTCAGCCCGTCGCATGCACCTATCCTAGATGTACCAGCTCCGCCGACTTCAGATCGAAGTGTGGATGCCGACATGATTGCCCTCTGAATCCTTAAAGCAGGCAAAGGCGCCGAAACCGCCGGGGACAGGGGTGCGTTTCATGAGGATCTTACCGCCGGCTCCGGGGACTCGTGCGATGGTGCCGTCGAGCTCGCCATCGCAGTTGAGATACACCATGGTGCCGCTGCTGCTGGGTTGCTGGGATGGCCGCTTTACCAGCGCTCCGGCGACATAGCCGGGCTCGGCCGGGAAGACGCACATCACATCGCCGGCGTCGCCGAAGTCGTCCTTCTTCATCCTGCATCCGAGGATCGTCTCGTAGAAGCGCTTTGCCCGGTCCAGATCGGCGCAGGGAATCTCGAACCACGCTGCTGCTGACTTTAGCTGCTTTTCCATAAGTGCCTCCGATATTTGTATGAATACAGAGGCAGCATACTGACAGGCTACTGACAGCGTTGTGTCAGGAGCTTTTGCTGATTTTCAGGGTTGGTAAAACGGGGATTAGTAGCCGCCGGGGTCGCCGTGCTGCAGATTCTCGAAGCGAGTGTAGTCGGCTAGATACGCAAGCTGGATGCTGCCGGTTGGGCCGTTTCTCTGCTTTGCGACGATGATTTCGGCTTTGCCCTTCAGGTCTTCGTTCTCGCGGTCGTAGTACTCTTCGCGGTGAATGAAGCAGACCACGTCGGCGTCCTGCTCGAT
>DASXGY010000329.1:0-14747 GCA_036488835.1 Acidobacteriaceae bacterium | reverse complement strand
CGCTCCCGAGGCCGAAGCGACGGCACGCTACCTGCTGCCGCTGGGCACGCGCTGCCGCGCACTCTTCCAGATGGATTTTGCCGAGGCGCTTTACATCAGCGAGCTGCGCTCCGCGCCGCAGGGGCATTTTTCGTACCGGCGGGTGGCGTGGGAGATGTACCAGGCAGTGGAGCGTCAGCATCCGGCGCTGGCACGGCATATGCGGGTGACGGATGTCCGGGAGCCAGTGGATCTGTTGAAGCGTTAGGCGCTCATTCTGGGCTACACTTTCGGTACTTGTTCGCCTTCTATTCTCCTGTTAGACTCGGGAATAGCTGGTAAATCAATAAGATAGACAGGCCGGGAACGACCGGCGGGATGGAGAGTTTCGGGCATGGCAGATGATCGTTCGCGAGCTATAGATCTGGCGCTTTCGCAGATAGAGAAGCAGTTTGGCAAGGGTTCGATCATGCGCCTTGGCAGTAAAGAGGCGATTGTGCCGATCTCGACCATCAGCACCGGCTCGATCTCCTTTGACGCGGCATTGGGTGTGGGCGGCGTGCCCCGCGGGCGCGTAGTGGAGATCTTTGGACCGGAATCCTCGGGCAAGACGACCATTACACTGCAGATCATTGCCGAGGCTCAGAAAATGGGTGGTATGGCGGCCTTTGTGGACGCCGAACACGCGCTGGATCCGGCCTATGCCAAGAAGCTCGGCGTCGACGTGGACAACCTGCTGGTGTCGCAGCCCGACTACGGCGAGCAGGCGCTTGAAATCACCGAGGCGCTGGTGCGCTCCGGTGCGATCGACGTGCTGGTGGTCGACTCAGTCGCCGCGCTGGTGCCCAAGGCAGAGCTCGACGGCGAGATGGGCGATTCGCACATGGGTCTGCAAGCGCGACTCATGTCGCAGGCGCTGCGCAAGCTGACCGGCACGGTATCGAAGTCGCGGACCTGCCTGATCTTCATCAATCAGATTCGCGAGAAGATCGGGGTGATGTTCGGCAATCCGGAGACCACCACGGGCGGACGCGCGCTGAAGTTTTACTCCTCGGTACGCATCGACATCCGCCGTATTGCCGCCGTAAAAGACGGCGATACCGTGGTGGGCTCGCGCACCAAGGTGAAGATCGTGAAGAATAAGGTGGCCGCGCCCTTCCGCGATGCCGAGTTCGACATCCTGTACGGCGAGGGCATCTCGCGCGAGGGTGATGTGCTGGACCTGGCGGTAGCGCACAACGTCGTCGAGAAATCGGGCGCGTGGTTCAGCTACTCCGGCGAGCGCATTGGCCAGGGCCGCGAAAATGTGCGGCAGTATCTGAAGGACAATCGCGATACCTTCGACCGCATTCACCAACAACTGCGGCAGAAGTTGGGTATCTCGGGCGTGAAGGAAGCCGACGTGCCAGCGGTGCCGGTGAACGGCGCGGCTGTCGCCGAAGCGGCGGTGCGGCCTGCGTCGCGACGGCCGCAGTAGGCAATCGTCAAGGCCTGTCGTAGAGAAGGGAAGAGGGCGGCCCGTGCCGCCCTCTTTTTGTTTTCAAGATTCATTTTGCAGGGCCGACGATCTTGATCTCAAAGACGCTCGGCCATTGTTTTCCGGTGACGAAGAGCCGATCGTGCTGCGCATCGTAGGCGATGCCATTCAGCACGGATTCGTTGTTGATCCTGCGGCTCGCCGGCATCAGGCCGGTGAGATCGATCCAGCCGAGCACGTGCCCATCTCGCGGTGAAATGCGTGCGATGCGATCCGAGTGCCAGATGTTCGCGTAAATCTCACCTTTTACATACTCCAACTCGTTGAGCTGCTCCACGGGAACGCTTCCATCCTTCACCACGATGTGGCGCGTTTCCTGGAACGTTTTGGGATCGCGGAAGCGCAGAGTAGCCGTTCCGTCGCTGGTGATGATTTCTCTGGTGGAGCGTGTCATGCCCCAGCCTTCGCCGGAGTAGGTGAATTGGCCAAGCGGGCGAAGCGAGAAACGGTCGTAGACGAAGCAGATGTGGGACTGCCACGTCCATTCGTAGATATTGTGGCCCCAGTCAATGATGCCCTCGCCGAAAAATGGTTCCGGCAGATTGCGGCGTTGCAGGACCTTGCCAGTCTCCGGTTCGATGACCAGGATCGCGGAGTTGCCCTTCAGCCCCGTTCCTTCGTAGAAGAGCCCGTCACGATAGAAGAATCCTTCCGTATAGCTGTCCGTCGAATGTGGAAGCTCGGCCACGACCTTGTAGCTGCTGACCGGGGCGGCGGCAACGCGGTCAGGAAGAGCAGCTGTCATCAGGATCAAGCCGAGCGCCAGATACAGAATGGAAAGGGCGGAGGCACGCATGGTGCTGATCATCATCGTGCTGATCATGTTAGATCGGCGCTTCTTGTGGGAGGTCCCGCTATTCGCGAAGCGCTTGGCGATGAGGTGGACGCGCAACGCCCGGGCCGCTTACACTCGCGGACGGAACGTCTGTTATGAATACGATCAAGGCCATCTATCCCGGCACCTTCGACCCGATGACCAACGGTCATCTGGACCTGATTGCGCGGGGCGCGAAGATCTTCGACCACCTAGTGGTGGCCGTGCTGAAGAACACGCAGAAGAGCCCGCTGTTCACGGTCCCGGAGAGATGCGCCATGCTGACGGCTGCCGTGCGGCATATGCCGAACGTCTCAATAGAGACCTTTGATGGGCTGCTGGTGGATTTCGTTCGATCGCAGCAGGCGCAAGCGGTGCTGCGCGGAATTCGTGCCATCAGCGATTACGAATATGAGCTGCAGATGGCATTGATGAACCGGCGGCTGGCTCCGGAGCTCGAAACCGTCTTCATGATGCCGGCGGAGAAGTTTTCCTACGTCAGCTCACGGTTGGTCAAGGAGATATTCCGGCTGGGCGGCTCGGTTGAGGGGCTGGTGCCGGAGTTGGTGTTGGACAAGCTGAAGGAGCGCGGACGGGAGTAAGACCTCAAGTGCTGTACAGATTCGATTCCAGGAAGGCATTGCGGAACTTGCCGTCCGGGTCGTGCTGTCGCATCAGCTCTTCGAAATCGCCGAGTCTTGCGTAGCGCGACTGCAGCGTCGCGGGCGGCAGCGTGAAGAGCTTCGCCCAGTGCGGCCGGGGCTCGAAGGGCGCAAGCTTCGCTTCGATCATGGGCAGAATCTTCTGCACGGCAGGCCATTCCGGCTTCCAGGTGAAGTGGATGGCGAGCGAAGGCCGCTTATAAGCCATGCTCATCCACAGCGAATCGGAGGCAATTGTGCGCAGCTCGGTGACGAATAGATGCGGCGTGATGTGGTCGCGCAGCTGTTCGACTGCCCGGATAGCCTGATATGCCTGTTCGCGCGGCACCAAGTATTCGGTCTGCAGCTCCGAGCCGCTGCTGGGAGTGAAGTTCATGCGGAAGTGGGGCAGCCGTTCGTACCACGGGCCGGGTATGCCGAGCTGCTCCGTGCAACTCTCCGCCGCATGGCCGGAGACGGGATGCAGCTTCTGCGTGGCGCGCCGGGCACTATAGAACTCCTGCGGCCATCTATAAGGATTCTTGGGATCGACACGTCGCTTGATCCACACCTGTGTGGCGCGATGGTTCTGCCAATCGGTGAAGAGGCTAACACTGTAGCCGCTGCCGAAGATGGTATCGAGACTGTGCTCAAGCTCATCGAATGGCAGATCCTGATAGACGACCTGCTCCACCTGATATGTAGGTTCGAGATCGAGCGTGAGACTGGTGACGATGCCGAGTGCGCCCAGAGCCACCACGGCACCCGCGAAATGATCGGGATCTTTTGCGCGTGAGAGGGTGAGGCGATCGCCGTTCGCGGTGACAAGCTCAAGCGCTGTGCAGGCGCACGAGAGATTCTGGTTGCGGATGCCGGAGCCATGGGTCGCTGTGGCGCAGCCGCCGATCACAGAGATGTGCGGCAACGATGCCAGATTGTGCAGAGCGAAGCCATGGCTGTCGATATACGGCGCGACCTTGCCGTAGGTGACGCCAGCACCGAGTGTGACGGTGCGTGCTGCGGGGTCAATGACCATCTGATCGAGATGCTGGAGCGAGATCTGCTCGACTGTACTATCCGCGAGGGCGTTGAAGGAGTGCCGCGTGCCAAGGGCCCGCAGCTTACCGGCGCGCTTCACGACGGCCTGGACTTCGTCCACACTCGCCGGCATGGCGAGTCGATCTGTGCTGTAGGTGTAATTGCCAGACCAGTTCTTGCGCGTCGCGGCTGGTCGCTGCGTGTTGCCGGGGGCGCTCGATGATTGGCTGGCTGCAAACGGTGTGAGCATGGTGCCAGTGAGTGCGAGGCCGGAGGCCTTGAGGAATTCTCGCTTATCCAAAAGTATTGCCCCCGCATCTGTGGTTCGGAACGGTCTCCACCATGTATAGAGGCATGGTCGGCGGCTGGCAAGCGCCGCAAGTAGATTGTGGTTCCGGAGCTTCGGATTACTCGGAGCGCAGAGCCTCGATGGGATCGATGTGTGCGGCTCGCCATGCAGGCGCGCTGCAGGCGATCAGAGCGGCGAGCAGGACGAGTGCAGGTGCGGCGGCGAAGGTCCAAGGGTCGTACGGACTGACACCATAGAGGGCACCGGCGAGGAAACGCACCAACAGGAATGCGGCGGCGAGTCCGAGCGCGAGTCCGATGAGTACCAGCCGAAGGCCCTGGCGCACCACCATGCTTATGACTCGCGCGCGCGACGCGCCGAGGGCGATACGCACGCCGATCTCCGGCACGCGCTGCCGAACGGAATATGCCAGCACGCCATAGAGGCCTACAACGGCTAGCAGGAGGGCGATACCCGCGAAGAGCGAGAGCAATGTGGTTTGAAAACGCCTGCGCGAAGTGGAGACGGCGATCGCCTGCCCCATGGTCTGGATGTTGGCGGCAGCAATGGTAGGATCAACGGCGCGCAGGGCGGCTCGGATGGACGCGACAAGCATTTCCGGAGGTAGCGAGGAACGGGTAGCAACGAAGGCGCCTGCAGCGTCTCCCTGCCAGAGCGGCGAATAGAGTTGGGGTGCCGGTGTGTCTTCGAGCCTCGTGCCGCGCACATCGCCGACAACGCCGACGATTGTCTCCCATGGCGAATTCGGGTGGCCGCCCGTGCGCAGGCGATGGCCCAACGCGCTTTGTCCGGGGAAATATTGTTTTGCGAAGCTTTGATTGACGATGACGACCGGTGGACTGCCGGCGCGGTCCGCATCCGCGAAGAAGCGGCCCGCGAAGAGTGGTGTATCCATGGTTGAGAAATATTGCTGCGTGACGCGATCATCCTCAACGAGTTGGTCCTTGTTGTTATCGCGATAGCCATCGACCCAAAGAAAGGTCATGCTGCCCGAGTTGCTCAGAGGTAGAAAATTGACAGCGCCGCTCGCACGCACGCCAGGAATGCCTGCTAACTTCTCCAGCAGACCACGGAAGAAGGACAGCCGCTGCTGTGTAGTGCCATAGCGAGCATCCAGGGCCACGTTGAAGGTGACAGTGGATGGGGCAAATCCGGTCTTCACGGACATCAGCTTCGTATAACTGCGTATAAGGAGTCCAGCGCCGGCAAGGAGCAGAACCACTAGACCGACCTGACCGGCGATTAGTAGGCTGCGGCCGCGGTTCTGACCGGATACAGTACCGCGAGTCCCGCCCGATTTCAAAGTATCGATGAGGTGAATGCGGGATGTGGAGATGGCCGGGAGCGTGCCGAAAAGGAGGCATGTGACCACTACAAGAGCCGCCGCGAAGAGCAGCACCCAGAGGTCAAGCGACGCCTCCTGCAGGCGAGGGATGTCGCCGGGATCGAGGTGCAGAAGCAATCGCAAAAAGAACCAGGCAAGAATGATGCCGGCGACCCCGGCAATACCGCCGAGCAGCAGCGATTCGGTAAGCAACTGACGCATCACGCGCAAGCGGCCTGCGCCCAGTGTGGCGCGCACGCCAAACTCATGGCTGCGCGCGGCGGCACGGGCCAGCAGCAGGTTTGCAGCGTTGCCACATGCGACCAGCAAAACAGCGCAGACCGCACCCAGCAGCAGCCATAACAGCGGTCTCGCATTGCCGATGGTAGTCTCGGGCAGGCTCCTGATGGCAGCGCCCCAACCTCGCAACTCTGCACTGTGCAATGTATCGAGCCGTCGCATGATAGCGCTCATCTCACTCAGCGCGACTTCACGAGAGACGCCCGGCTTGAGACGCGCAATGGTGTTCAGGCTGTCGTTGTCACGGTCCGCGGCCTGTTGCGGCGTAAGCGCGAGCGGTATCCAGACATTCGTCGTCCCGACGCCGGAGTTCCCGTACGGCAAATCGTTGTTCGTGGGGTATTGAAACTCACGAGGCATCACGCCGACGATATGGTAGGCGCTCCCATTCAGCGTTATAAAGCGATCGAGTACGTCTGGGCGATCCGCGAAGAGGGAGTGCCAGAGTGAATGACTGATGACAGCAACGTGCTGGTGGCCCGGTCGATTGTCTACTGCGTTGATGACGCGGCCGAGGGCCGGAGCGGCTTCCAGCGTGGAGAAAAAGTTGCCATCGACGGTTGCGGACCCGACTCGCTGCACGCTTTGGGATGTGGAGAGATTGTCAGTTTCCTGTCCAAAGAGCGCCATCGAGGAGAAGGAATGGTTCAGTCTCCGGATGTCGAAAGCGTCTGCATCGCTGGGAGTGAAGACCTCTACGGGCTGATCGATATGCGCAATCGGCGTGTAGAGGTAGACCAATTGCTCAGCGTGGCCGTAAGGCAGTGAACGCAGGAGAACCGCCTGCACCAGGCTATAGATCGCTGTGGTGGCGCCGATGCCAAGCGCGAGCGTGACGATGGCGACGGTGGCGAAGCCGGGATTGCGGCGCAGCTGGCGCGCGGCATAGCGGAGGTCCGCGACGACGCTGTCGATGAGTGGCGGTCGTGACTGGACACGATAGGCCTCCTGCTGCTGAGTAAGGCCACCGAAGCGCAGGCGCGCCTCCCGCTCGGCCGCTTCCGCGCTCATACCTTGGGCGCGGAGCTCGGCAGCCGCCATCTCAAGGTGCGCAGAGAACTCATCGTGGATGTCGACATCGGATCGGCGATTTCGTCTGCTGAAGAGGCGAGCAAAGAGTGCGCGAAGAGACATAGTCATTCCCTACTGTTGCGGCTCGAAGAAGCGGCCCATGATGGCGGCGATGCGTTGCCAGCCTTCGGTTGCGCGGATGAGCTGCCGGCGTCCCCGAGGAGTGATGGCGTAGAAGCGAGCGCGGCGGTTGTTTTCCGACTTGCCCCAGTCCGAGCGAATCCAGCCGCGCTGTTCCAGGCGCAGAAGGGCGGGATAGACCGTCCCTTGATTGAGCGCGAGGGTATTACCGCTCACCTGCTCGATGCGCCGGGCGAGGCCGTAACCATGCAGCGGACCCATGGACGCCAGGGTCTTCAGCATCAGCGTATCGAGGGTGCCCTGTAGAAGCTCGGTCTTCTCTCCCATCGCATCTCCTGTTGATGCACAACAGGAATATTGCTTGGTATCCTGTTGTGTGTCAACAGGTAGCGGGCAGCCCCGACGGGCAATCAAGCCAAATTTTGGCTAACGAAACGAACGGTGGTCAGGCGCCACCATATAGCGAACGGATAAATGCGTCCGGGAACCGAGAAGCGGCTTGCCGCGTATGTGTATGCTGGCGTGGGGCCGAGACGTGCGGCGGACGCGCCGGGGAGGGACGGAGTATGCAAAGCCGGATAACGGGCACCACGATGCCGGTGCTGGAGTTTCTGCTGGATCACAATGACGCAATCATTTCCGAGGCGGGAGAACTCTCCTGGATGTCGGCGTCGATCCAGATGATGACACATACGCAGATGGGTGGCGGCGGCGGCTTCTTTGGAGCACTGAAGCGCGTGGCCGGCGGTGGAACGCTCTTCATGACGGAGTATCGTGCGGTGGGAGCGCCGGGCGAAATTGCATTCGCCACCAAGGTGCCAGGTCATATTGTGCCCGTTGAAGTTGCGAATGGGCGTGAGTTTTTGATTCATCGTCACGGCTTCCTTTGCGCGACGGCGGGCATTCAGCTTGGTGTGGGGTTTCAGCAATCGCTGGGCGCAGGCATCTTCGGTGGCGACGGATTCCTTCTGCAGCGCCTCAGCGGCGCAGGGATGGCGTGGCTCGAGCTATCCGGCGAGCTGATCGTGAAGGACCTGCAGCCGGGCGAGTTGCTGCGGGTGCATCCAGGGCATGTGGGCGCGTTCGAAGCTGGCGTGAATTTCCAGATCATGCGCATCCCGGGAATTCGCAACATGATCTTTGGCGGCGACGGCATCTTCCTTGCGGCCCTTACCGGCCCCGGACGTGTGTGGCTGCAGACGTTGCCGATCGCGAAGCTGGCGCATAAGCTCCAGGAGTACATGCCGACGGAGCGCCGCGTGGAGACGACGCAGGCAGGTGTGGTGGGCGGCCTGGTGGGCTCCATTTTGGACGGTATGAAATAACGCTATGTCGGCAGCGGCTAGGGGCGCGGCTTAGGCTGCGCCTCTCGCATTTCAGCTGAGAGCTGATCCGTCCATATACTGAGGGAAAGGAGAGTGAAATGAGCGCAACACTCGAGAATGTTCCCTTGCGTCGGATCGACGGCCGGGCCGCCTCGCTTGCCGACTATGAGGGCAAGGTGCTGCTGATTGTGAACGTCGCGTCGAAGTGCGGCTTTACACCGCAGTACGAAGGACTGGAGCGCCTGCATGCGCGATTTGCAAATCGCGGATTTGCCGTGTTGGGTTTCCCGGCGAATGATTTTGCCGCTCAGGAGCCGGGCACGAATGCGGAGATCGCGCAATTCTGCACCACGAATTTTGGCGTGAAGTTTCCCATCTTCGAGAAGATCACCGTTGTGGGACCGGAGAAGCATCCGCTCTATGCGTCGCTGACCAAAGCGCAGCCCAAGCCGACGACCAGCACGCAGAATTTGCGCCAGCACCTGATCGAGTTCGGCGTGACCCCGAATGCGGAACCTGAGGTGTTGTGGAACTTCGAAAAGTTTCTAGTGGATCGCACCGGTACACCGGTGGCGCGCTTTGCCCCGGACGTGGAACCGGAGGACGCGAACCTGACACAGCGCATCGAGGCAGAGCTGGCCAAATAGCGGGGAACAAGAAAGTGGCATCGCGTGTCTATAGGCATGTCTGCAGCGTTATGGACAGACGCAGACGCGAGGTGCGCGATGTTCGAAGATGCGTTGATGGAGTCCGGTGGGAAGATCACCACACACCGCACCTGGTTCTCCGGCGTCGCCGCAATCTGCAACTGCAGCATCGCTTGTCTGCTGGTGCTGTGGCCTCTGCTGCATCCCGCATCTTTGCCCAGGCAGACGCTGAGCATGCTGCTGGCGGCTCCGTCTCCGCCTGCTCAGCCGCTGCCACATATGAATCACCCGGCGAGCGTCGCTCGCGCTTCGGCCTTCGCGAACCCGTTTACGCCGCCTAAAATTATTCCCAATAGCATCGCGACCGACCGCGAGCCGCCGCCAGTGGACTCAGGACTCACTCCGTTGGCGAGAGAGGGCCGCTCTTTGAGAGGCCTGCCTGATTCGATCGGCAACGCCGCGCCTCCGCAGGTACATGTGGCGCCTTTGCGGAAGCTGGCCATCTCGTCGGGGGTGATGGCAGGCAACAGGCTGAGCGGCGCTGAGCCGCGATACCCCACGATTGCGATTACAGCGCGCGTGCAGGGCACGGTCGTGCTTGCAGCGACCATATCGAAAACAGGCGCGATCGAGAATCTCCGCGTGGTAAACGGGCCATCCATGCTGGCGATGGCGGCAGAGCAGGCGGTGCAAACGTGGCGCTATCGGCCTTATCTGCTGAACGGCGCGCCGGTGGAGGTGGAGACGACGGTGCGTGTCGTCTTTCACCTTGGCGGGTAGCGCCTCACTTGCTTGCGAGCGCAAAGCTGCGTGCCGACTCGAGCAGCTTGTCGACGGATTCTTTCGAGACCGACTCGGAGTAGATGCGCATCAATGGCTCGGTCCCGGAGGCGCGGAGCAGCAGCCAGGTCTCGGCGGCGTTGGGCTTCGACTTCGCTTCAGGGCTTTCGAGAAAGAACTTGATACCGTCCAGAGTCTCCACGCGAAGGACCGACATGCCCGCGAAGTCGATCGCGCCGGGCTGGATGGTTCGCGCGCGGGCGATGGCGGCGTTCTTGATCTCGTCGGCGATGTGTAGATCGATGCGCCCGTAATGATGCTCGCCAAACTCCTGTTGCAGATCCGCGACCAACTGACCGAGCGTCTTCTTCTCATCCGCCATCACATTGGCAAGCAGCAGACAGTTCAGCAGGCCGTCGCGCTCCGGCAGATGGCGTTTGATGCCGATTCCGCCGGACTCCTCGCCGCCGATGAGGATGTCGTGCTCGAGCATGAGGTCGCAGACGTACTTGAAGCCGATGCCATGCTCGTAGAGAGGCTGATTGTGCTTGGCGGCGATGCGGTCCAGCATCTTCGTCGTGTTGAAGGCGCGCGTCACGCCGCCCTTCCAGCCTTTGCGTTCCAACAGCCAGCGCAGCAGGATGGCGAAGATCTTATGCGGATCGACAAAGTTGCCGTGCTCGTCGACCGCGCCAAGCCGGTCGGCATCGCCATCTGTTACCAGTCCTGCCTGGCACTTCTCTGCGACGACGGTATCCTGCAGCGCGCGAACGTGGGGCTCTATTGGCTCAGGATTGATTCCGGGAAAGAGCGGGTCGTGATTGGCGCGGATCTCCACGAAATCGATGCCAAGCGGACGGAAAATGCCGGCCAGCACACCAGCACCGGCGCCGTACATTGCATCGATGGCGAAGCGCTGACCGGAGCGCGCGATAGCGTCGAGATCGGCAAAGCGCGAAATTGCCGCGACGTATGGAGAGGTGAAGTCCTCTTCGACGATGGAAGCGGACCGTGCCGCCTGACGGAGCGGCTTGCCAAGATAGCTCTCAATCTTCGCCATGATCGACGGCGATCCCGAGCCCCCATAGCCGGCTTTGTACTTTACCCCATTCCACTGGTACGGATTGTGGCTTGATGTAATCATGACGCCGCCCGCCGCTTGCGATTGGCGAACAGCATAGGAGAGAGCCGGTGTCGGCGTGATCGCGGCAGCGAGGCGCACTGCGATTCCGGACGAAGCAATTACCTGGGCAACAGTACGGGCAAATGCGGGGGAGCCAAAGCGTGTATCGTAACCGATGCAGATACCCTTGTCGGCATCCTCGTTGGCCAGAACGTAATTGGCGATGGCCGCGGCAGCGACGCGGACGTTGGCGAAGGTAAAGTCGTCGGCAATCACGCCGCGCCATCCGTCTGTACCAAATTTGATGGGTGAAGTTGTCATGCTCGGATCGAGTTTACGAAAGGAAACAATATCACGAGGACCGGATGGAGTAACTTCAGACGAGCTCCGTCTTGCCCTGTGCAACCAACTGTTTCACAATCTTGCCGACATCCTGCGAGTGGCTGCGCGAAGTGATGAGCAGGGCATCGCCGGTGTCGACCACGACCAGGTCTTTGACCCCGACCAGTGCGACGAATTTCTCCGGACTGTAAACGTAATTTCCATGGGAATCGATGGTGAGAGCGTCTGCAGTTTCGACGATATTGGCCGCTGGTGCATTGGGCTGCTGTGCGAGCTGATGCTCGTAAAGGGCTGCCCAGGAGCCGAGGTCGTTCCATCCGAAGTTGGCGGGCAGGCAAAAGAGATTGGAGCGGTGCTCGCCCTTCGCGGAACGCGGCTCAAGCACTGCGTAGTCGACGGATATGTTTTCGCATTGCTGATAGAGTTCGGCAAACGTTGTGCCGAACTCATCCGTTCCGTAGGCGGCGGCAATCTTCTCCAGCACTGGGGAAGTCTCGGGCAGATGTTCGCGCATCGCATTGGCCAGGGTGCGCGCGCTCCAAAGAAATATTCCACTGTTCCAGTAGTAGTTACCGGCGGCTACGAATTCCTCGGCTTTCTCCTGGTTCGGTTTTTCGGTAAACCGCCGGACGCGCTGGACGCCGGGCTGGAGTGGCTCACCCGTTTCGATATAGCCGTAGCCAGTCTCGGCCCGCGTAGGCAGCACACCAAGGACGACGATGTTTTCGCCCGCAGCGGCCAGGGCAATGCCGCGACGCAGGGTTTCCAGAAACTGCGGCTCGTCGCCGATAACATGGTCCGCGGGGAAGATGCCGAGCACCGCGTCCGGTGAGGTCTTCTCCAGCAGGAATGCAGCCAGGCCGGCGGCCGGCGCTGTGTTGCGCGCCGCGGGCTCGCACAGCACCTGCTCGGCGGGGACCTCGTCCAGTTGGATGCAGATCGCGGAGGAAAGCAGATCGTTGGTGATGACCCATGCGCTCTGCGCAGGGGAGAGCGGGAGCAGACGATCGAGGGTGTGCTGAATCATGGTGCGCTCGCCATCGAGCGCGAGCACCTGCTTGGCCCGAGCCTTTCGACTGCGCGGCCAGAAGCGCGTGCCGCTGCCTCCGGCCAGGATGACAGGACGAAAATCAGGAGTGCTAGGCATCGTCCGTTTATGGTAACGGACGGCGAAGGCCCCTGCATCATTACCGTCCATTGCCGTTGCGTGAAGCCATCTATGGCTGCTGCGACTGGGGTGCAAAGCGGTAGGCGTAGAGAAGTAGAGCGAGTCCTACCATCAGCGGCACAACGCCGATCGCCACTCCGATCAGGTGATTATCGTCATTTGCGATGCCAAGAAAGATCATGAGGCCGATTCCCACCGCCGTGGTGATCAGTCCGCCGAGCTTGGTGCCCTCCAGACGCCGGCGCGTTTGCAGACGGTCTTCCTCGCGCAGCAGTGCGATGGCGGCGTCGGCGCCGGCACCAGCGCTCTCCGTCAGGCGGCGGACGGTCTCGTTCTTGTAGTAGGCTTCACGCTCCTTCCGGCGTCCATTGACGTAAGAATTGATGGAGAGATACGAGTAAAGCGCGATTGCGCCGACAGCGAGAAAAACGAAGATCATAACTTCGGGCTTGGCGTAATAGTCCATGACCATCTCCTGACTGAGACCGAGTGTTTGCAACAGGTATGACCGGGATGGCGGGGCGACGGTTGCGTTTTGTTTGGCTATTGCATGTTTTTTCCCCGTGGACGCTCGGCAAAGAAAATGCAACCGCAACGCCGCTCCATCGGTCGTACCCTTTCGGAAGGGATCTCAGCTCTATGGACGCAGAGCTCAGCAAGGCGGCGGCGGACCGTGCCGATGTGGCGCGGGTGCAGGCTGGTGATGTTGAGGCTTTTGCGGCCATCGTGCGCCGATGGCAGACGCCGTTGATCAACCTGGCATATCGCTTCTGCGGCGATCGCGGCCGGGCCGAGGAGATGGCACAGGAGGCCTTTCTGCGGGCCTATCGGGGGTTGGATGGTTTTCGCGGCGATGCTGCGTTTTCTACATGGCTGTTCGCACTGGCCACCAACCTCTATCGCAGCGAGCTTCGCCGCATACCGCAGCGGACGGTCGCTCTGGAAGACGCACCCGAGCCCGCCGATCCATTTTCGATGAGTCAGGCGCATGAGCTGCGGGACCGCGATCTCGCCGTGCGGAGGGCTGTGCTGGCGCTGCCCCCGAAGTACCGCGAAGCCCTGCTGCTCTTCTACTTTCACGAGATGGATGTACCCGCTGCAGCGCTGAGCCTGGGCTTGCCGGAGGGCACGGTGAAGGCGCGGCTGCACCGCGGAAGAGAGCTGTTGCGGGCGAAACTGCCGCGGCTGCTGGCGCTGACCCCGGAAGGAGTGATGTGATGTCAGATATGGAGAAGGACGACGAGTTGGACCACATGCTTGCGCGCAGCTTTGGACCCCCGCATGCCCGCGCTGCTCACGCAGAAAGCATTGAGCCGTCCTCCGGCTTCGCGGCCTCGGTGATGGAGCGGGTGCGCGAGGAGGCGGCTGCAGCGGCGGCGCTCGGCCCGATACGGTTTCCCTGGCTGCGCGCCGTGCCCGGTATCTGCATGGTGGTGCTGGCCGTGGCGGTCTGTGCAACGTTGCTGACCTTCGGCTCAATCGCTGTGGTGCAGCTCGCTTCTCACGCGTTCGCATCCGCGACCGCGCCGGGCTCACAAAGTACCGTTGCCGATTGGACAGAGACCGCGATGCGGCTGCACCTGGGCTGGCTGGCGATCGGACTCCTCGTCGCCTTCGTCCCATTCAGCTTGTCCCGCGGCTGGATGACAGGCCGGCAGCGGACCTAAGCGGCTCTCCAGGAAAAGACACAGGCCAATGCCAGACAGCAGCATTGGCCTTCTGTTTTCTCACGGATTAGAACTTCGCGACGAAGGCTCGCAACCGCGCCAGGCCTTCTTCCACATCCTTATGCGAAACCGCGTAGGAGAAGCGGATGTGCTCCTGCGTGCCGAAGGCCTCACCCGGCACCACGACAACGCCCGCATCGTGCAGCAGGCGCGCGGTGAGCTCTGCTGAGGTGGGGATGCCGGACTTCTTCAGCAATCCGGAGACGTTGGGATACGCATAGAAGGCGCCCTCCGGCATGGTGCAGGTGATGCCCGGAATGCTGCGCAGGCCGGCGACGATGGTATCGCGCAGCTGAATGTAGTCGGCGCGCATCTCGCAAACGCACTCCTGCGATCCGGTGAGCGCTGCGATGGCGGCCTTCTGCACCATGGCCGCGGTGGATGAGGTGGACTGAGACTGCAGCTTGCTCATTGCGGCGATGATCGGCTTCGGTCCAAGCGCGAAGCCGGCACGCCAGCCGGTCATGGCGTAGGTCTTCGAGAGCGAGCCGAGGACGATGATGTGCTCCTTCGCCTCCGTGACCGAAGCTCCGGAGAAGG
>DASXGY010000311.1:0-3450 GCA_036488835.1 Acidobacteriaceae bacterium | reverse complement strand
GCGTGGTCGATCGCTTCGAGCGTCTGCGGCATCACACCGTCATCCGCTGCAACCACGATGACGACGATGTCTGTCACCTTCGCGCCGCGCGCACGCATGCGGGTGAATGCCTCGTGGCCCGGCGTATCCAGGAACACAATCTCGCGGCCAAAGGCAGGCGAATCCTTCTTGGTGATGCGTACCTTGTAGGCGCCAATGTGCTGCGTGATGCCGCCGGCCTCACCGGCCGCGACATCCGTTTCACGAATTGCATCGAGCAGCGAAGTCTTGCCGTGATCGACGTGGCCCATCACTGTGACTACCGGCGAACGCGTCACCTCGATCTCGCCGACGTGCTCGGTTCCGAGCAGCGTTTCAAGCGCCTCGTTCGCCATCTCGTCTTCGAAGCTGATGATGGTCGCGTCCGCGCCGAATTGACGCGCCACATCCTTCACCAGTTCCGCATCGAGCGACTGGTTCACCGTGACCAGCACACCGCGCATCAGCAAGGTCGCAATCAGATCCTTGCCGCGCACGCCCAGCTTCTCCGCCAGGTCCTTCACGCTGATGCCCTCGCTCACCGTGATGGTGCGGGTGATGGGCAGCGGCTCCTGCGGAATCTGCGCTCCACCGAAACGCGATGGCGGAGCGAAGCCCTTCATCGGGCCTTCCTTGGTCTTTGGATACTGCTGGCGTCCACGGCCGCGTGGCGGACCACTCGGACGCTGCGGACGCGGTGCTTCGCCGGGAGGCGGCATGAGTCCGCCGGCTCCAGGGGGGCCACCGGGTCGCGGACCGAAGCCGGGACGGCCGCCCGGACCGCCCGGACGTGGACCAAAGCCCGGACGTCCGCCCGGAGCGCCTGTGGGCGCGGAACGCGTGGGGTGCATGGGCCGGCGTCCTGCTGGAAAGCCGCCGGGAGCGCCTGCACCTGCGGGAGCGCCGGGACGCTGCGGATAGCCGCCTGGCCCTCCGGGGCGCTGGAAGATGGGTCGGCCACGCTGAATGACGCCGCCGGAACCGGCAGGGCCGCCTGGAGCCTGCGGTGCAACAGGACGCGGCGGCGGTGCACTGTAGACCGGCCGCGGGCCGGTCTGCGGCATGATCACCCGCCGGATCGGCGGGGCCGCTGCAGCAGATACTTCCGGGGCTTCCGGTGCAGCCGCGACCGGCGGCGCAGGCGGAGCCACCGCTGCGGGCGGAGGAGCCGGCGCAGCGCTGGTGGTTGCCGCCGGGGCTGGCGGAGCCGCTGCAACAGGACGTGCGACCACCGGATGTACGGGCGGAGCCGAGGCGATGGCTGGACGCTGCGCTGCGGGCACTGCGGCCGGCGGGGCAGCGGTCACTGGAGGACGAGCCACCACGGGACCGGCAGGCGGCTTCGCAGCAATCGCCGGAGCCTGCGGCGGGGGCGCAGTCACGATCGGCGGTGCCTGTCGCGGCTGAGGTACAACAATGCGTCGCGGAGCCGGAGGCTCGGCCTTGGGCGCAGCGGCAGGTGCGCTCGCCGCTGGCGCAGCAGCAGGAGCTGCAGCAGCAGCAGGCGGCGCAGGCGCCTCGGCGGGCTTGGCAGCGGCAGGCGGCGTAACTTGGGGCCGCGGCGCTGGCCGTTCCGCCTCTTCTTTGCGCTGTTGGATCGCTTTGAGAACATCGCCGGGCTTCGACACCCGCGACCAGTCGATCTTCTGGGGGCCGCCGTTCTCGCCTTTCGACGCGGCTGAGCCGTTGCGGCTGCTCCCACGCTGGAAATGCGCGCGCACACGCTGCGCTTCGTCCAGTTCGAGCGAGCTGGAATGCGTCTTCGGGTCGGTCACTCCGACTTCCTTCAGCACGTCCAGAATCGCCCTGCTCTTGACTTCGAGTTCTCTTGCTAAATCGTTGATACGAACTTTACTCATCCGTCCCTTTACGTGGCACTCTGCCTGTCGCCCCTCAGCTCTTCATAGCAACCTCTTGGTCTGCCGGGTTCACATGCCGTCCCATTTGATTATCGCCTGAAAACCGGAAATTCGTGCTGCGCCGATGTGAAGATGCGCAGCACAAAAATCGTGGATGAGGCGCGGTTACCGTTACACACCATCGTCGTCACTCTGCGGGCGGGCATCGGGAAGCACTGTCTCTTCCTCTGCCTCCCCGTCTGGAAGCGGGCTATTGGCCGGATTTTGGCGCCGCAAGCGGGCGCTGGTATCATCCCTGCCGGCATCCTGCGGCAAAACCCCCACCTCGCCGACTTCACGGCCGGACTCGGTAAGCTCCTCTATGCGCTCCCTGGCAATCTCGTCGACCACCCGGCCCGAGCTATCCCGGGTATCCGGGTCCTCATCGCCTCCATCCGTATCGTCCACTCGCAGGGCATCCAGCTCTTCGCCCAGCTCCGCATCGGACTTCGCCCGCTCTTCGTCCAGCATCGCGTCGGCCTCCAGCGCCTCAAGATCGGTCCGGCTCGGCGCTCGCTCGTTGTCCTCGCCGGCGCCCGTGACCACATCCTCGCGGCCGAGCACCGCCGCTTCCACCAAATCATCCCCGCCCGGCCGCTGCCCTATCAGAGCCTCTTCCGGCTGGCTCCCCGCGTCAACAATGTCGGTTTGCACTGCAGCGCCCTCCGGCCGCTCCTCGCCCTCTTCGTACTGGCCGAAGTAGTGGCGCACCGCGGTCGAAATCTTCTCCAGTGTCTTTTCGCCGATGCCCGGTATCTCCTCCAGTTGCTCCGGCGTCATATCGGCCAGCGACTCCACCGTCGTGATGCCGGCGGCCACCAGCTTCTGGATGATCGCCTCGCCCAGTTCGGTCACCTGCTCGATCGGCGTCGACGGCCCGCCGCTCAGCGCCTGCATCTGCTGCTCGACCTCCTGACGCTTCTCTTCCTCGCTCTTGATGTCGATCTTCCAGCCCAGCAGCTTCGCGGCCAGCCGCACATTCTGCCCCTTCTTGCCGATGGCGAGCGAGAGCTGCGTGTCGTCCACAATGACTTCAAGCTGCTTTTCGGTCAGATCGGTGATGCTGACGCGGCTGACTTTGGCCGGCTGCAGCGCCTTCTCGGCAAAAGTCGTCACCTCATCTGAAAATTCGATGATGTCGATCTTCTCTCCGCGCAGCTCGCGGATGATGGACTGCACGCGCATGCCCTTCATGCCGACGCATGCGCCCACCGGGTCGACATCCTTGTCGCGCGACTGCACAGCGATCTTGGTCCGCTCGCCCGCTTCACGCGCGATCGCCCGCACGTTTACCGTGCCGTCGTATATCTCCGGTACCTCGCTCTGGAAGAGGCTCTGCACCAGCTCCGGCGCGGCGCGCGACACCACCACCTGCGGTCCCTTCGCGGCGCGATCGACGCGCAGCAGGATGACGCGCACGCGTTCGCCGACACTGAACTGCTCCAGCCGGCTCTGCTCGCGGCGCGGCATCCGCGCCTCGGCCTTGCCCAGGTCGAAGATCACGTCCTGCAGCTCCAGCCGCTTCACCATCGCC
>DASXGY010000303.1:0-11804 GCA_036488835.1 Acidobacteriaceae bacterium | reverse complement strand
TGCCGCTGCGGGCCTGCGCGGCGTCGATACGGTGATCGTGGATGAGATTCATGCGCTGGTGCCGACCAAGCGTGGCGCGCATCTGTCACTGTCGCTGGAACGTTTGCAGGCGATCACAAAAAAGCCCTTCCAGCGGATAGGGCTTTCGGCGACGCAGCGGCCGTTGGAGGAGGTGGCCCACTTTCTGGCTGGAGCCGAGGGCGCGAGTGAATCCAGAAAAGAGCCGGAGGCCCCCGAACAAGCGGCGACCGAGCTGACTGAGGAGATGGAGGCCGGGTTCACGCGCGATGAGACGGCCGAGGCCGTTGCCGCACGCGAGGAGCAGGTGGTGCGCTTCCGGCCGGTGACCATCGTGAATGCGAGTGAGCCGAAGCGGCTGGAGCTGCGCATCGAGGTCCCGGTGGAAGACATGGCGCGGCTGGGACAGCCCGAGGAGCTGCCGAGCGGCGCGGCATCGCAGGGGCCGAAGCGGACGTCGATCTGGAGCGCGATCCATCCGCGGCTGCTGGCGATTGTGCGCGAACGGACGTCCACTTTGATTTTTGTGAACAACCGGCGCACGGCGGAGCGGCTTGCCGGGGCGATCAATGATCTTGCCATTGCAGAAGGGGCAGGCGAGGCGGTGGCGCGCGCGCATCATGGCTCGCTCGCGGCGGCGCAGCGTTCGGAGATCGAGGAGCTGCTGAAGGCGGGAAAGATTCGCGCGCTGGTCTGCACATCGTCGCTGGAGCTGGGTATCGACATGGGCGCGGTCGACCTGGTGATCCAGATCGAAGCGCCGCCTTCGGTGGCGAGCGGGATGCAACGCATCGGGCGCGCTGGTCACCACGTCGGTGCGGCGAGCGAGGGCGTGATTTTTCCCAAGTATCGCGCCGACCTTGTCGCATGCGCGGCTGTGACCAAGGCGATGCATGAGGGACTGGTGGAGTCGACGCGCTACCTGCGCAACCCGCTGGATGTGCTGGCGCAGCAGATGGTGGCAACAGTGGCGCAGCCGCCGCGTGTCTCGATGACGACACGTTCGAAGAAAGAGCCGCCTCCCTCGGCTGAGATCAGTGTCGAAGATCTGTTTGCGATTGTGCGGAGTTCGGCGCCGTTTGCGGAGCTGAGCCGCGGCGCCTTCGAAGGGGTGCTGGACCTGCTGGCGGGGCGTTATCCGTCGGATGAGTTTGCTGAGCTGCGGCCGCGCATCACGTGGGATCGCGTGGGCAATCTGCTGACGCCGCGCGAGGGCTCGAAGATGCTGGCGATTCTGAATGGCGGCACGATTCCGGATCGCGGGCTGTACGGCGTCTTTCTCTCGGGGACTGAAGGCAAGCCAGTGCGCGTGGGCGAACTGGATGAGGAGATGATCTTCGAGAGCCGCACCGGCGAGACCTTCATCCTGGGCGCGACGACGTGGCGCATCGACGAGATCACGCACGACCGTGTGCTGGTGTCGCCGGCGCCGGGTGAGCCGGGCAAGATGCCCTTCTGGCATGGCGACACGGCGGGGCGGCCGCTGGAGTTTGGCAGGCGCATCG
Organism: Acidobacteriaceae bacterium; assembly: GCA_036488835.1. Taxonomy (GTDB): domain Bacteria; phylum Acidobacteriota; class Terriglobia; order Terriglobales; family Acidobacteriaceae; genus KBS-83. The sequence goes on along the minus strand of DASXGY010000303.1, from coordinate 10,281 downwards.
GGGCGCTGGTGCGCGAGTTGCGGGAGATGCCGCACAATGCGGCGCTGTCGCGGTTGACGCGCGAGCACGATCTGGACCCGCAGGCGGCGGAGAATCTGCTGCGCTTCCTCGCCGATCAGGAGCTGGCGACGACCGCAGTGCCGGATGATCGCACGATTGTGATCGAGCGCGTACGCGATGAGTTGGGCGACTGGCGGGTGTGCGTGTTGACGCCGTTTGGCAGCCGCGTGCACGCGCCGTGGGCCATGGCGATCAGCGGACGGCTGCGGGCGAGCGGCCGCGGCGATGTGGAGACCATGTGGGCGGATGATGGTTTTGTGCTGCGCTTTCCGGAGGGAGATGCGCCGCCCGACCCGGAGCTGATCCTGCTTGATCCAGCGGAGGCATCGGAGCTGGTGCTGCGGCAGCTTGGCTCTACAGCGCTGTTTGCGGCGAAGTTTCGCGAGTCTGCGGCACGTGCGCTGTTGTTGCCGCGACGCCGAGCCACGGGCCGTGCACCGCTGTGGGCGCAGCGCAAGCGCGCGTACGACTTGCTGAGCGTGGCTGCCCGGTATCCCGCGTTTCCCATGCTGCTGGAGGCGTACCGCGAATGCGTGCGCGATGTCTTCGATATGCCGGCGTTCCTGGAGGTGCTGCGCTCGGTGAATGCGCGGACGACGCGGGTGCATGTGGCGGACTCGAAGACGCCGTCGCCGTTCGCGTCGTCGCTGCTGTTCAGCTATGTGGCGAACTACATCTACGACGGCGATGCGCCGCTGGCCGAGCGGCGTGCGCAGGCGCTGTCGATCGATCAGGAGCAGTTGCGCGAGCTTCTGGGCGATGCCGATCTGCGCGAATTGCTGGATGCAGATGCGATTGCTGAAGTGGAAGAGCAACTGCAGGCACTGACCGAGAACCAGAAGGCGCGTGGTGCGGACGGCATTCACGACCTGCTGCTGCGGTTGGGCGATTTGAACCGCGCTGAGTTGTTGCGACGGCTCGCGGCCCCGGATGTGGCGATTCACACCGAGCGGCTGCTGCGCGCGCGGCGGTTGCTGGAGATAAAGATCGCGGGTGAAAAGCGGCTGATCGCGGTGGAGGATGCGGGGCGGTATCGCGATGCGCTGGGGATTCCGCTGCCACCGGGCTTGCCGAAGGCGCTGCTGGAACCGGTAGCGCAGCCGGTGCTGGAGCTGGTGCGGCGCTACGCGCGCACGCATGGGCCCTTCACGCAGGGCGAGGCAGCGAAGCGGTTTGGCCTCGATGCGAAGCCCGTAGACACGGCGCTGCGCAGGCTGCTGCTGGATGGCCGCATTGTGGAGGGCGGCTTCCGGCCGGGCGGTGTCCATCGCGAGTGGTGTGACGCCGAGGTGCTGCGGCTGATCCGGAAAAAGTCGCTGGCACGGTTACGAAAAGAAGTGGAGCCGGTGGAGCAGCAGATGCTGGCCCGGCTGAATACCCACTGGCAGGGTGTGCTGCAGCGCAGGCGCGGCCTGGATTCGCTGCTGGATACGGTGGAAAGCCTGCAGGGCTCGCCGTTGCCGGCGTCACTGGTGGAGACAGCGATCCTGCCGGCGCGGCTGGCGAATTATGCGCCGGGCCAACTGGACACACTGATTGCCGCGGGCGAGGTGGTGTGGGTGGGACTCGATCCGCTGGGTGAGCATGACGGGCGCATCGCGCTTTATCTGGCGGACCGGCTGCGCGTCTTGCTGCCACCGGCGCGGCAGAATGCTCTGGCTGCAGTTGAACCGACCGCTAAGGAGCAGGCGCTGCTGGAACAACTGGAGCGGGGCGGCGCGATGTTCTTTGCGCAACTGCACGATGCGCTGGGTGGCGGCTATCCGGGCGAGACTCTCGATGCGCTATGGACGCTGGTGTGGCGCGGCGCGGTGACCAACGATACGTTTCACGCGCTGCGCGCATACACGTCGCGACCGGCGGGGAGGCAGCCGAAGCGTGCGCATTCGAGCGGAGCGCAGGTAGCGGCGTTTCGTTCGCGGAGGACGACACCGCCCAGCGCGCAGGGGCGATGGACGCTGGTACCGCAACCTGAGTCAGCAAAAGACCCGGCGTCGGTTACGAATTGGAGCCACGCGATGGCGAACCAGTTGCTGGCGCGCTATGGCGTGCTGACGCGCGAGAGCGTGGCGCAGGAGAATTTGCCGGGCGGCTTCAGCGCTGTCTACGACGTGCTGAAAGCGATGGAGGAGAGCGGCCGGGTACGGCGCGGGTATTTCGTCGCCGGGTTGGGAGCGACGCAATTTGCCCTGCCTTCTGCAGTAGACCTGCTGCGATCGCTGCGACAACAGCCGCGACTGGAGAAGCCGGAGATGGTATTGCTGGCCGCGACCGATCCGGCGAATCCGTATGGCGCGACGCTGCGCTGGCCGGCGGCGGAGAATGCTTCGAGCGAGGTCGCCGACTCCGACGGTCAGCCCCGCAGCCTGACGCGCAGCGTGGGCGCGAGCGTGGTGCTGCGCAACGGCGAGATGGTCGCATATCTGCGGCGCGGCAACCCGCATCTGCAGGTCTTTCTGCCGGCGGAGGAGCCGGAACGGTCACAGGCGGGGCGCGATCTGTCGCAGTTCCTGGTGCATATCACGCAGGACGAGCTGCGCCAGCGCGAAGGCGATCGCGGCGCGGGATTATTGATTGGGCAAATCAATGGCCAGCCGGTGGGCGCGCACTTTTTGGCGCGCTTCCTGCTGGACGCGGGCTTCCATGCGGCACCCAATGGATTCAACGTGCGCCGCGTGCCGTCGCCGGCGTTGGGACGTGAGGGAGCGGAGCCATCCGCGTCGATAGAGGTCCAATAGGTGCCTGAGGGAGATACAATCTACCGTGCGGCGCAGGCGCTGGGCCAAGCTCTCGAAGGCAAAGTGGTGAGACGCTTCGAGACCGCGCTTGCGCCGCTTGCCAGTGTCGATGACGACGCTCCGGTGACTGGACGAACGGTGGAGAGAGTGGAGTCGCGCGGCAAGTGGCTGCTGATCCACTTCTCGGGCGACTTGATCCTCGTCACCCACATGCGGATGTCAGGCTCGTGGCACCTCTACCGGGTTGGGGAGCGGTGGCGGCGTTCGCGGCGCGAGATGCGCGCCGTCGTGGCTACGGCGGAGTTCGAGGCGGTCGCATTCAACGTGCCGGTCGCGAAGTTCTATACGGCGGATACGCTGGCTCGACATTCGGAGATTCCAAAGCTGGGGCCGGATCTGCTGGCCGCGGAGTTCGCGGTGGACAAAGCGAAGGCTCGCCTGCTGGCGCATGGCGATCAGGAGATCGCGAATGTCCTGCTGAACCAGCGCGTCATGGCAGGGTTGGGGAATGTTTACAAGAGCGAGGTGCTGTTTGCGTGCGGAGTGCATCCGTTCCGGCTGGTGCGCACGCTGACACCTGCGGAGGTGGAGTGCATCCTCCACCGGGCGCAGCGCTTTCTTGAAGCGAATGCGAAAAGTGGCGCGGACGGCGGCATGGTCACCTACACCGGGCTGCGGCGCACAACTCGCGCGGCTGATCCGGGCGCCCGGCTGTGGGTGTACAGACGGCAGGCGAAAGAGTGCCGGCGCTGCGGTGCGGCGATCCTGATGCGCAGGCAGGGAACCGGTGCGCGCTCTAGTTACTGGTGTCCCGTTTGTCAGCCTGAAGTTACAGGCTAGGACGAGATCGCGAGATACGAGATCACTGGATGCGAGGGCTGTGGAGTGCTGCTGCCGTCATGGTGAGGCCGTGCAGCTGGAGCGCGGCGTGCAGGTCGGGATCGTCCGCGGGGATGGCGGCGGCGGAGGTGTTGCGCAGCGGGAAGGGCTCGAAGATGGCCCAATTCTCGATGGAGTGGCCGTACCGGGATCGGTAACAGATGCCGTCGAGTCCCTGGCGGAAGACGATCAGCGAAGCCTCTTGAGTGAGTTGGCGCGGGCGGCCGGCCTGGAGGGTGGCGGCATCAATCTCGGCCAGGCCGAGCGCGACTGCGGTGGAAGCAAGCTCGCGGCGCAGCAAGGCGATCCAGCCGGGCGCGTAGATGTCGGCGTATTCGCCCTGGGTCTGCGCAGTGCCGATGAGCCTGCCCGCGAGCCAGCTGGCGGGAATCGTCGCGAGTGGGGTGAAGTCATCCTCGCCTTCGATTTCTGCAAACTCGGCCAGCAGGGTGAGGTCGGGGCGGAAGCGAGCCAGCGTTTCGAGAAAGCAGCCAAGCCGCTGGCTGGAGGCGTAGATGACGCGATAGTAAGCCTGCGGATCGTCGAAGCGATTGCCGAAGGTTCCGTCGGAGTGAGCGTGCGCCCAGTCGGGCGGCAGCCAGGGATCCGGCCAGCGGCCAATGCGATGGACAGGCTCTTCGGCAACGCGCACTTCGCGCGGGAGACTATCGAGCGGCACGGGGCCGAGGCGTACAGGATCAGGAGAGAAGGGGTCGGGTGACAATGGGGGAGTTTACCGTTTCCACTAGTGCTGGGGCCCGGTGCACAGTGTACGAGGAAGAGCCTCTCTGAAGGCGTGTTCACCGTGGTTCCTGATAGACGTCTAAAGAGATTTGGGGCTGCGGCGACTTAGCCTCCGGCGAGGAAGGCGCGGGCGGCGCGCAGGACCTCTGGCGCAACGACGTGCAGATCGCCTTCGCGCATCAGGCGCAGGGGGACGCGGTCGCCAAGCTCCGGGTTCACTCCGGTCATCCAAGCCTGGACCACGGCCGGTGTGTCCTGCTCGCGCAGCGTTCGTGCTACCTGGAAGGCGAAGCGCAGGCGTTGCTCGGCGTCGCCGTAGATTTCTCCTCCGGAGATCCAGCGATCCACGGCGCGAACGTCTTTCACCTTCGCGATGTAGGCGGTGAGCTTGCGTCCAAGGATCGCAACCAGGCGACTGACGATCTCAGTGGTGGGCAGGCGCAGCGATTCGCGGTGCGCAGCGAGATCCGGGCGGGGCATTGCCATCACGGCCATGACAGAGTCCTCCTGACGGCTTCAGTATCGCACACATGGCGACTAAATACCATCTAAATCCCGCTTATTTTCCACCTATACGGCGAGCGATTTACTGCGGATTCTGCTGTGGCTGCTGGTCCTGCTGCTGCTGATCGTCCTTCTTGCCTCCGCCGAAGAGGCGGCTGAGAAATCCGCGCTTTTTCGCCTTGGGTTTTTCCTGATCGCCGTTCTGGGCGTTCTCCGTGCCCGGGGCGCCGGGCTGCTGTGGCTGGCCGGGTGGCAGGACGGTGGGGCCGCTGCGCGGAGGAAGCTGCTGCTGGGGCGGCGCGCCCATGCCGAAGATCTTCTGGAAGAAGTTGCGCTGATCCCCATTGGGGTGGGAGCAGGTGTTGGTGGGCGCGGTGCCGTCGAGGAAGGCGGCGTAGTAGTCCTCGGGGCAAGTGGGGTCGGCAAGCAGGTTGGTGTTTTTGTCGAGCCTTATCAGGTTGACGCCCTGAGGGATGGGGAAGTCGCGGGTGTCGGAGTACTGGGGCAACTGGACGGCATGCTTCATGAATTCAGCCCAGATGGGGGCGGCGGCATGCGCGCCCTCGAGCTTGATGTCGGAATAGTCATCATTGCCGACCCAGATGATGCAGATGAGATTGGAGGTGTAGCCGGCAAACCAGGCATCGTGCGAGGTGCCGGTTTTTCCCGCCGCGGGGGCCTGGAATCCGAGGCCGCGGACCTCTGCGGCGGTACCCGTGTTCATCACGTTTTGCAGCATATTGGTGGTGAGATAGGCGATGCGCGGATCGAGGATGGGCTTGGTGTCGGGCTGATGATCGGTGATGGGATCCCCGTTGGACGCGCGGACCGAGGCGATCTCCCAGGGGACGATGCGGGTGCCATTGTTGGCAAAGGTGGTGTAAGCACCTGCCATCTGGATCGGGGTTGCGCTGTAGGCTCCCAGTGCGACGGCGGGTGTGCCCTTTGCGTCGATGATGCCGGCATCGCGGGCGAGCGCGGCAACGTTGTCGTAGCCGACCATCTGGGCCAGCTCGACGGTGGCGTTGTTCAGCGAATACTGCAGCGCATAGCGCGCTGTCACCTCGCCGAGGCCGTGGTGGCCGTAGTTGCGCGGGGCGTAGCCGCCCTCGAAGGTGGTGGGGTCATTGTTCAGCAGAGTGACTTCGGTAAAGAGGCCGTGACGCAGTCCGGGGTCGGTGGGGACGGGGGTGCCGTTCGGAGTCGCGCCTTGCTGCGGGTCGCCAACGATGCCGCTGTCGGGATTGCCATTCGCGGCGGTCTCCACTACGGCAGGCGGCGTGGTGAGCTGCGTGCCGGCAAGCGAGGTGTTGAAGGCCGCAGCGTAGACGAAGGGCTTGAAGATCGAGCCCGTGGGCCGGTGGGCGACGGCGTGGTTGAGCTGGGAGATGCCGTAGTTGCGGCCGCCGACCAGCGCCAGTATCTGGCCGGTGTGTGGGTTGAGAGCTACCAGCGCAACTTGCGGAGTGGCGATGGTCTCGGGGTTCTTGGCCCTCGCCCGGCGTCTTTCGACGAGCGCGTCGACGGTCTTCATGCCTTCCGCGACGGCCTCGTTGGCGACCTCCTGCAGATCGGGATCGAGCGAGCTGTAGACGCGCAGGCCCTGCGAGGCGTACTGCGTCTCGCCGTAGCTGCGGACAAGCTGATCGTGCACGATGTCGATGAAGTAGGGAGCGAGACCGCCATCGATGGTGCCGGGCGCCAGGCGTAGCGGCTCCTGGCGCGCGGCTTCGGCCTGAGCCTCGGTGATGTCATGCGTCTCCACCATGGCGCCGAGCACGACGTTGCGCCGCGCGATGGCGCGCGTGCCCTGGTGATGGTAGGGGTTCAGCGCGCTCGGCTGCTGGATCATGCCGGCCAGAAGCGCGCATTCTGCGAGATCGAGCTGGCGGACGTCCTTGCCGAAATAAGCCTGTGCGGCCTCGCCGAAGCCGTAGATGCCGAACGATCCCTGTTGGCCCAGCGGGATCTCGTTGGCATACATCTCGAAGATCTGCTGCTTGCTGTAGCGATGCTCGAGCTGAAAGGTGATGGCGACTTCGATGAGCTTGCGCTTGATGTGGCGCGCCGGCGAGAGGAAGATGCCGCGCGCCAGCTGCATGGTGAGCGTGGAGGCGCCGCCACGGTAGCGGCGATCCCCGATCAGATCGTGGTAGATCCAGCCGAGCAGGGAGTAATAGTCGACGCCGCCATGGGAGAAGAAGCGCCGGTCCTCGATGGAGGTGACAGCCTGGATTAGCGCGGGTGGCAGCTCGTTGTAGGTGACCAGGCGGCGTTTGGCGCGGTTCGCGCCCTCGGAGATCGAGGTGATGAGCTGGGGCTCGAGTTCATACGCGGAGAGCTGCTGGTTGGCATCGCCCGAGATGCTGGTGACCATGCCGTTGTCGAAGGCGATGGTCGCGCCCTCCTGCGAGTGGTAGGACTGCGCGCCGGGATGCACGGTAATGGCGTCGCCGCGCAGCTCGTAGGTGCCCATGGGCGACGCGCTGCTGCCGCCTCCGGTATAGCCGGCCGAGCGCAACTGCTGCGCGATGGAAGCGGCGGTGAGCTTCTGTCCGACGCGTACCTCGCGGGGTGCGGCATAGATGCGCGGCGTCTGGGTGAAGAGCGGCTTCTGCATCCGCTCGTTCACCACCTGCTTGTATCGGTTGGAGTAGTAGCTAAAGGTGATGCCAAGAATGAGCAGCGTGAAGGTACAGACGATGCAGACGAAGATCAGCACCGTCTCCCAGAGGGGCTTTTCGGCGATGCTGCGATTGGGAGGGAGCTTTAGTTTGACGGCCAACGTTAAAAAGTTCCTGACGGTGCCTGCCGCCGAGTGGAGAGCCCTTCGGGCGCGAGCCAGCGGACTGAGATCGAGGTCAGACAAGGCATCCTGATGGTATGACGTCGACGGAGCGACCTTTGCGCGAGCCGTTGGACGCAACGCTCTCTATGATACGCGGCGCGGCAGGGGGGTTGGCGTGGCCAGGCGGATACCCAGGGGCCAGATTGAGCGCGAGGTACGGGCGCTGTAGCATTTCCGGTATAGGTGTGGACGGCCCAACGACTGCTATTGTGGCTTTTCTTAAAGGAAAAGCCACGCCGAGCGAGATTCCGCAGATCAGGGTATTTACCGAAAATGCTATTGCCTGAGTCTCGCGCTCATTCGGAAGACAAATCAGGACACCGGAACTCAGGGAACGAGGGCGCGCAAGGCGCCTGCTACCTCACCTAGCGGCAGGTCGCGAGTGGCGGATCTATCACCGGCGGTGGCGCGGGCGACCAGCTCGACCAGGCCCTCGGCGGCCTTCTTGCCGACGTTGATGCGGTATGGGATGCCGATCAAGTCGGCGTCCTTGAACTTGACCCCGGCACGCTCGTCGCGGTCGTCGAGCAGGACGTCGAATCCGGCGGCTTCGAGATCGCCGGCGACCTGTTCGCCTGCACTCAGCAGTGCGGCATCTGCGATGTTGGTGACGGTGACGACCACGTCGAAAGGCGCGATGGGGGGCGGCAGCCAGAAGCCGTTGGCGTCGTTCGACTGCTCGATGGCGGAGGTGAGGATGCGCTCGACGCCAATGCCATAGCAGCCCATGATCGGCATGACTTCCTTGCCGTTGGCGTCGAGGACGCGAGCGCCCATCGATTCCGAGTAGCGGGTGCCGAGCTTGAAGATGTGGCCGATCTCGACTGCTTTGCCGATCTTGAGCGGAGCACCGCAGGTGGGGCAGGCCTCGCCTTCGAGCGCGTTGCGGACGTCGGCGGTGACGGTGGGGGTGAAGTCGCGGCCGGGGGTGACATTGCGGAAGTGATAGTCGAGCTCGTTGGCGCCGGCGACCATGTTGGTGCGGCCTTCGAGAGCGTTGTCGAGCACGACCGTGAGGCCGTCACCGAGTGGCGTCTTTGCCGCGGTAAGGCCAACCGGGCCGAGGTAGCCGGCGGGGCCTTTGAACCAGGTCTCGAGCTCCTCGGTCCCCATGTAGCGCAGCTCGCGTGCGCCGGTGATGCCGAATAGCTTGGCCTCGTTCACGGAGTGGTCGCCGCGCAGGAAGACGGCGAGCGGCTTCCACTTGCCATCCTTGGCAAGAGCCATGTAGGCCAGAGCCTTGATGTCGTGCTGGGGCAGCATGTTGAGGAAGGCGACGATGTCTGCGATGGCGGCCTTGCCGGGGGTATGGATGCGCTCCGGCTTGCCGTCGCCTGTGGGGGCGAGATCTTCGACCGGCGCGAGGCGCGAGGTTGCCTTCTCGAGGTTCGCGGCGTAGTGGCACTCGGCGCAAGAGGCAATCAGGTCCTCGCCGGCGTCGGTGTAGACCATGAACTCCTGCGATCCGGAACCGCCCATGGCGCCGGAGTCCGCCTCGACGACGACAAAGGAGAGGCCGCTGCGGGTGAAGATGGCACGGTAGGCCTGGTCGTGCTTGCGGTAGCTCTCGTCGAGGCCGGCGGCGTCGATGTCGAAGGAGTAGGAGTCCTTCATGGTGAACTGGCGTACACGCAGCAGGCCGCCTTTGGGGCGGGGCTCGTCGCGGAACTTGGTCTGGATCTGGTACCAGATCTGCGGCAACTGCTTGTAGCTGCGCAGCTCGTTGCGCGCGATCGAGGTCATGACCTCTTCGTGGGTCATGCCGAGGCAGAGCTCGGTGCCCTTGCGGTCCTTCAGGCGGAAGAGGTTGTCGCCGAAGATGGTCCAGCGGCCGCTCTCCTCCAGAAGATCGCGGGGCAGCAGAGCCGGCAGGAAGAACTCCTGGCCGATCTTGTCCATCTCCTGGCGAACGATGGCGATGATCTTGTTCAGCGAGCGCTGGCCGAGGAAGAGATACGAGTAGACGCCTGCGCTCAGCTGCCGGATATAACCGGAGCGGAGCAGGAACTTGTGGCTGGCAACCTCGGCATCGGCGGGGGCTTCACGGAGCGTGGGGATAAAAAGCTGGGACCAACGGTGCATGCGGGTAGGGGTCTCGTCTTCTTTCGGCGCTTTGATTCCAATTGCGAGCGGTACTTACAGTGTATCGAAGCGGGCGCGGCGCGGCGTGTTATCCGGTTGCCTGGCCGCGCCGGTACGCGCATCCCCACACAGCACTGCGAACTCACCGAGGCTCATGCGGTCGCTCCGGAGCGGGTGGGCGTGTGCTCTCCGCATAAATCGGAATGGTGTGAAGCATATATTGCTGTGAGGATGGTACGGCAGCTGGAGAAGGGCGGCGCCCTTGACGGGTTGGCGGAGCCGCGGCGGGCGCATCTCAGTGCGCAGAGGATGTGGGGGAGGATTTCGCGCGAATGCGTGGACGATGGAATTTACTGGTAGCGGCGGTGGTGTGTGCTCTCCCGCTGGCGTTGGCTGGCTGCGGTAACAACGGGCCGCCGGACTTCG
>DASXGY010000286.1:0-4077 GCA_036488835.1 Acidobacteriaceae bacterium | reverse complement strand
TGCATATCCACGCATAGGCTGCAGCCGTTGATCTGGCTGACGCGCAGGTGCACCAGATCGAGCGTCTTCGCCGGCACATCTCCTTTCTTTGCCGCATTGCCCAGCGCCATCGCCAACTGCATCGCATCCGGCACCAGCATGATCGGATTTGTCATTCTCGCCTGCATATCGCTTCTCCTAGGTTTGGATTTCGTCACATCGGATCGATTTCGTCCGTCACTACGATGACGAAGCTATGGGAGAAAATGTGACAGCATGAATGAATCGCATCTTCTGGCCTCGCAATTCGAACAAAACCGCAGCCATTTGCGCGCCGTCGCTTACCGCATGCTCGGCTCACTCAGCGAAGCCGATGATGCCGTGCAGGAAGCGTGGCTGAAGCTCAGCCGGTATGACGCAGGCAGCATCGACAATCTGGGCGGATGGCTCACCACCGTCGTCGCACGCGTCTGCCTGGATATGCTGCGCTCCCGCAACGCGCGACGCGAAGAACCGCTGCTAGACCACTCCGGCGCAGATCACTCCGACGGCCCGCCACCCGCAGCCAAATCGCGCGCTCTCGATCCCGAACAGGAGACACTGCTCGCCGAATCCGTTGGCCTCGCGCTGCTCGTCGTCCTCAACAAGCTCGATCCCGCCGAGCGCATTGCCTTCGTCCTCCACGACCTCTTCGCGGTACCGTTCGAGGAGATCGCCGCCATCGTCGGCCGTTCTCCCGCCGCAGCCCGTCAGCTCGCCAGCCGTGCACGCCGCCGCGTGCAGGGCGCGGACACCGCTGCTGCCGCCGACCTCGCCTCACGACGGAAGGTGATCGATGCTTTTCTCGCCGCTCTGCGCGCCGCCGACTTCCACGCGCTCGTCGCGGTGCTCGACCCCGATGTCGTCATCACAGCCGACGCTGTCGCGCAGCCCGTCGAGGTCATGCGACAGATCCGCGGCGCCGAGAACTGGGCGCAGGGCGCGATCACCGCTGCACGCGGCGCCCGCGCGGCGCATCCGGCACTCATCGATGGCACACTCGGTCTGGTCATCGCTCCAAAAGGACGCCTCTTCCGCGTACTCCGCTTCACCCTCGCCGATGAAAAGATCGCCGCCATCGAAGTCATCGGCGACCCCGATCGCCTGCGCCAGCTCGAGCTCGGCGTCCTCGCACCATAAAAGCAAAAAGCGGGAGGAATCGTCCTCCCGCTCGTATGAAGTTCTCTTCTGCTGGTTCAGTACTTTGGAATTTTCGGATCCACCTTGTCCGACCACGCCGTAATCCCACCCGCCAGATTTTCGACATGTGGGAAGCCCTGCTGCTGCAGAAACTCCGAAGCCTTCTGGCTGCGGCCGCCGGACTTGCAATGCACTACGATGTTTTTCTCGCGATCCAACTCGCCGACGCGCTTCGGCAGATCGTTCAGCGGAATCAAGTGGCCGCCGATATTCGCGATCTGAAATTCGTGCGGCTCGCGCACATCCAGCACGAAAACATCCTCACCTGCCGTCTGCCGCCGCTTCAGTTCCTCTGGCCCAATCTGCGGAACCCCATTCTGTACATTCGCCACCTGCGTCGTCTCCTTTGTCGGCGGCGTGATGCCGCAGAACTGGTCATAGTCAATCAGCGCCGTCACCGTCGGGTGCGTGCCGCATACCGGACACTCGGGATTTTTCCTCAGCTTCAGCTCGCGAAAGCGCATGCCCAGCGCATCCACCAGCAGCAAGCGGCCAATCAACGGCTCGCCCTGGCCCAGAATCAGCTTTATCACTTCACTCGCCTGGATGATGCCCACCAAACCCGGCAGAATCCCCAGCACCCCTCCCTCCGCGCACGAAGGCACCAGGCCGGGCGGCGGCGGTTCCGGATACAGGCAGCGATAGCACGGTCCCTCCTCCGTCGCAAAGACGCTTGCCTGTCCCTCGAAGCGGAAGATCGAGCCATACACGTTCGGCTTGCCGCTTAGCACGCAAGCGTCGTTCACCAGGTAGCGCGTCTGAAAGTTGTCTGTGCCGTCCGCCACGATGTCGTAGTCCTTCAGGATCTCCATCGCGTTCGCCGAGGTCAGCATCGTGTTGTGCTTCACGATCTTCACATCCGGGTTCAACGCGTTGAGCTTGTCTGCGGCGGAGTCGAGCTTCGGCCGGCCGACATCGGGCGTGCTGTGGATCACCTGGCGATGCAGATTGCTCGCATCCACCACATCGAAGTCCACCAGGCCGAGCGTGCCCACGCCGGCCGCCGCCAGATACAGCGCCATGGGCGCGCCGAGTCCGCCCGTGCCCACCAGCAGCACCTTCGCCGCCTTCAGCCGCTGCTGCCCCTCCATCCCCACCTCGGGCAGGATCAGGTGCCGGGAATACCGCGCGATCTCTTCGTGCGTCAGCGCGGGCAATGATACTGCCGCTGTTGCTTCTGCCACTGTTGCCATATCGAAAACTCCTTCGGACGGCTCCTCGGTCGTCCACCTCAGCAAATGTGCCATCCCGACAACTTCATCTCTCGTCATCCCGACTGGAGCGAAGCGAAGTGGGGGGCTGCTGTTCTACCGTCCGCCCGCGCACCCGCCAGCAATCGAAGGAATGATGGAGAGCGAATCCTTCTCACTCACCGCCGTCTGCTCCTTCGCATCCAGATAGCGGATGTCCTCATCGTTCAGATAGACATTCACGAACGAACGCAGCTTTCCTTCATCGGTAAACAAATGCTTGCGCAGGTCAGGATAGCGCGAGGTCAACCCGCCCAGGGCTTCATGAATCGTTGCGCCGCCCACTTCCACCGTGTCCTGTTTGCCTGTGTACGCCCGCAGCGGCGTAGGGATAAAAATCTTCATCCGAACCTGTCCTCAGACTTTCTGTGTGAATGATCGATGTTGTTAATGCGCGGCCGGCCGCTTCCTAGTTGACCGGGGCTGCGCTGACCGCTTCTCAGCCAGCGGTCAACATCGGGCCGGAGCGCCAGTCAGGGACGCGCTCCCCACCAGCACGCGCTGATCCTCAAAGCGCTTGTCTTCTTCGCTCGTGCCGGCCAGCAGGAACGAATTTGTAATTTTCGCCGTGCCCTTTTCCACGCTGGTGATCACGTACGAACAGCCGATCCAGTGCGCCTCTTCAAAATCCGTCTTCGACCACTGCGCCGGATGGTCCGGATGCGAGTGATAGAAGCCCACGATGTCCAGCCCACGCTCACGTCCCTGCCGCTGGATGCGGATCAGCTCCTGCGGCGCGATGTTGTAGCGGTTGTGCGCCGAATCGGTGCGCGTGTTTCCCGCCTCAATCGCCGCTTCCACTGCATTGCCGTCCTCGCCACTGCGACCCAGCAGCACGCCGCAGCACTCGTGCGGATACGTGCGCTCGCCGTGCCGGCGGATCGTCTCGTATAGCGCGCCGGACATGCTCAATGTCGTCTGCGTTAGGGCCCCTGCACTGTGCGCCTGGTCGCTCATCGTTCCCGTCTCATTCTTCCCAGAATCTTTCGCTCAGATACTTATCCGCCCCGTCGCACAGGATCACCACAATCACCGCTTCCCGGCCGCGCGCATGCTCTTCCTCGGCTATGCGCAGCCCTGCCGCCGTGGCGCCCGCTGCCGAGACACCCACCAGCAGCCCTTCCACGCGTCCCAACCGCTTCGCCATCGAGTAGGCCACTTCGGTCTCCATCCCGATATCGCGATCAGCCAGCCCCGGGTCATAAATCGGAGGCACAATCGCGCTTGCCATATGCTTCAGCCCTTCAAAGCCGTTGAATGGCGAATCCGGCTGCATGCTCACGCACTGGATGCGCGGGTTCAGCTCTTTTAGTCGCCGCGTCGTGCCTACGAATGTTCCGCTCGTGCCCAAACCCGCCACAAAGTGCGTAACCTGCCCATCGGTCTGTTTCCAGATCTCGTTCGCCGTACCGGGGTTGTTCGCTGTTCCGCGATAGTGCGCTTTCCAGTTCTCGTCGTTTCCGTACTGGTCGGCGTAGTAAAACCTTGCGGTGTCCTTCGCCAGCTCGCGCGCCTTGCGGATAGCTCCATCCGAACCATCGTTCGGGTCGGTCCACACCACATTCGCACCATAGGCGGCCAGGATGCGCTTCCGTTCGGAGGACACATT
>DASXGY010000263.1:0-15166 GCA_036488835.1 Acidobacteriaceae bacterium | reverse complement strand
ATCACCTGGAACGACGGCAAAGACATAGTCGCCGCTGCCGATCGCGCATAACAGCGTCTTGAAGACCTGTTCCGCAGGCATGCCGATCTTCGCCGCAACCGTAGTCGCGCGCAGGTCCTCCGGATCGACCTCGTACTCCTGCAACGTGTAGGCAATGCCAAGGCCGTCGAGGATGCGCGCCGCATTCGTCTTCATGGCGTCTCCGCGCGTCGCGCAACGACGTCATCTGCAGAGGTCGTAATCGCGCCGTCCCGCATCATCAGCACGACATCGGCCATCGGCTCAGCCAGCTCGCGTTGATGCGTGGTCAACACGATGGTCCGGCCCGCAGCGCGTAGCTCCGTCAGAAGGGCCAGCATGCGCTCCGCGCTCGAGCGATCCATGTTGGAGAAGGGCTCGTCCAGCAGCAGCAGCTCCGGCTGCGGCAGCAGCACACGTGCCAGCGACGTCCGTTGCCGCATGCCCTGCGAATACTGGCCGACCGGCCGTGCCAGCGCAGGATCGAGCCCGACCATACGCAGCGCCTGGTCTGCGCTTAGACAGGTCTGCTCAGGGTAGAGCTTGGCCGTGTATTCCAGGTTCTCTCGCGCGGTCAGCTCGTCGTAAAGCATGGCCGCGTGGCTCATGTAGCCGATGCGGCCGCGAGCCTCTGCCGCGGACTGGTTCAGCACGTGCACTTTACCTAGCGTCGGTCGCAGCAGTCCAGCGAGCACGCGCAGCAGCGTGGATTTGCCCGCGCCATTCTCGCCCAGTAGCAGGTAGCAGCGCGCAGGCTCGAGGGTGGCGCTCACGTGGCGCAGAGCGGCGAAGCGTCCATAGAGCTTGGACACGTCCTCGACCGTGGCGATGGCGGCTGACATAGGCACTCGCAGTATAGCGAGCGAGTCAGTGAGTGCTGGCGGGAGCAGGCGTGCGCAGTGTTGCCGTCTTGTCCGGGGCCGCCGCGGCAGACTTTTGCGCGGGTGCATACTTTGACGCACACTTGGCCTGGAGCTCCGTAGCGTGGAAGACCCCGTCATGCCCATACGTGCCAATGGCGAGCGCCTGCGCATCGTCCTTGAAAGTATCGGGTGGCGGCTCCGCGCCGGCATACTGCACCGGCAGCCGCTTCCCCAGCTCGACCAGTACGAACTGCGCGTGTGTGCCGTTGCGCTCGATAGTGCCGGGTGCTACGTTGCCCGCCACACGCAGATGCCGCGTGTATGCTTTGGCCCCCATGCCCTGGAGCTCGCTGATGGTCACGTAGTAGCTCTTGTTGGATTGGATGCCGCTTACCGCCAGCCAGGCGATGACACCGAGAACCACCACGACTGCGAGGCCGATGCGGAATGTTTGCGAACGCTGTTGCATGGGTACTCTAAGGTTAGGTCTCCGCTGGACGAGCGTCAAGCAGGGCTCTAGATGCGGCTTTCATCGTATAGCTGCACGAGTAGGAGCTGCCAACGCCGCTATAATCAGGCGAAGACCACTCGTGTTGGGGACGGCGGGCGATCGCGTTCCGGCCACGTCTGGAGGGAGATGGGAATGAGCCACGACGCACAGCACGAAAGCTACGCCACGACGGAGATTCTGAAGCCGCGCGCGCAATGGATCGAGAGACGCCGCGCCGAAGTGGAGCGCACCGGCGATCGCAACCTCTCCCAGATGCACTACGCTCGCCTGGGCCGCATCACCGAGGAAATGGAGTTTGTCGCCAGGCGGGAGGGACTTGACGCTGAGCTGATCCGCGCCGAGATTGCATCCGGCCGCCTCATCATCCCGGCCAACATCAATCACCCTGAACTCGAGCCGATGGCGATCGGCGTTGCGTCGCGCTGCAAGATCAACGCCAACATCGGCAATTCTGCGGTTACGTCGAACATCAACGAAGAACTCGCCAAGCTTCACACCGCGGTCAGCTTCGGAGCCGATACGGTGATGGACCTCTCGACCGGCGGCAACATTCCGGAGATTCGCGAGGCCATCCTCCGCCACTCGCCCGTACCCATCGGCACGGTGCCGATCTACGAGGCGTTGAACCGCGTGAAGCGCCTCGAGGATCTCAACATCGATGTGTATCTCGAGGTCATCGAGGAGCAGGCCGAGCAGGGCGTTGATTACTTCACCGTGCACGCCGGTGTGCTTATCCAGTACGTGCCAATGGTGGCGAGCCGTATTACCGGCATCGTCAGCCGCGGGGGTGCCATCCTGGCGCAATGGATGACCCACCACCACAAACAGAATTTCCTTTACGAGAACTTCGACCGCATCGTGAAGGTGATGGCGAAGCACGATGTCAGCTTCTCGCTGGGCGATGGCCTGCGGCCGGGCTGCATCGCGGATGCCAGCGATGCCGCGCAATTTGCCGAGCTGAAGACCCTCGGCGAGTTGACTGCCTACGCGTGGAAAGATGATGTGCAGGTCATGATCGAAGGTCCCGGCCACGTGCCGCTGGACAAGATCAAGGAGCAAGTGGACAAGGAAGTCGAATATTGCTTCGGTGCGCCCTTCTACACGCTCGGGCCGTTGGTGACGGACATCGCTCCGGGTTACGACCACATCACGAGCGCTATCGGCGCGGCGATGATCGGCTGGCATGGGGCGTCGATGCTCTGCTACGTCACACCCAAGGAACACCTGGGCCTGCCCAACGAGAAGGATGTGAAGGACGGCATCATCGCCTACAAGATTGCCGCGCACGCCGCCGATGTGGCTCGGCATCGTCCCGGCGCCCGCGACCGCGATGACGCGATCAGCTACGCGCGCTACACCTTCGATTGGGAGAAGCAGTTTGCGCTCTCGCTCGATCCGGAGACCGCCCGCGCCATGCATGACGAGACGCTGCCGGATGACTACTACAAGGAAGCCGCGTTCTGCTCCATGTGTGGACCGAAGTTCTGCTCGATGAACTGGTCCAGTAAGGTCGACGCCTTCAACAAGGAAGTACACGGGCTGGAGAAGAAAGATCTCACGGAGCTGGTAACGCTGCAGGCGCAACAGCTCGTAAGCAAAAACTGAGCCGCGTGCTAGCGCATCCTGATTGCAGCTCCGGTCGTTGTACGACCGCGGGCAGCATGGCGCTTCGTCTGCTGAACAGCCTGCTATTTGCGTATCCTTTTCCGCGCCACTCGGATTCTGAATCACATTGCAGCCAAGGTGCGAGAACAAATACAAGCCCACGATGATCGCGGTGGCGAGCGAAAGCAGTCCGCTCGCCCCGCGCCATGCGATCGGCTTCGGATCGCCCTTTCCCACACACCTGATGTAAAAAGTTAGACGCCTATTCGCCAGCCGCCTTCAGATCAGCGGCCGCTCGATCGAGAGCAGCGGTCAGGTCATCGAGCTCCTTCTGCGCGCGGTCGCGGTTGTTCGCGTCGATGGCCTCGTTCACACCAGGAATGACAACCGCTGCATATCCGGTGTACTCACCCGGCGCGTAGATCGTATGGCGGAACCAGGGCCGGCCCGGCAGTCCCTGCGGATCGAGCAAGTCGCCTTCAACCTGTCGCAGCTTCACATTTATCGTATTCAGATCGCCCGAGGCAGTCTTCTGCCGGGAGTAAGCAGATTCGGCAGCGGCCAGCATTCTGGCGGCGGCAGCGTTCGCCGGCGTGTAGCTCAGCCGGATGCCTGCCTTGTCTGACTTGGCCTCCGCCCCCTTCAGATAGGCAGCGATCTCTTTCGCGTAGGTCACATAGTCATAGGGCAGCACGTCTGCGTCTGCAATGTGCAGCACTTCGAGTCCGAAGACCCGTGCCTGCTGCTGCTCATAGACAAACGTCGGATCAGCGAATCGCGTGAACCACGCGTAGTTGTCGAAGACCGAGTGATAGACGCCATACCGGCCGCGCGAGCCGATGTCCGTGGAAGGTACTCCGGCGTGCTGCAGAAAGGGGGTGAAGTCCGAACCGGAGCCCAGGTCGCCCACCTGAACCAGCCCCGGCTGCGGCGCTTCGCTGCGTCCTTCTTCCATGGAAGCGGAAGAGCCGGTGCGCGTAGGCTCTGCCTTCCATGCATCCAGCACCGAGCCTCCGTGCGGGCTCGGAATCTCGGCTGCAATATCGCGTACGTATTGCTTCAGCGATGGCACCGCGGATGCCTCAAACTCCGGGCCGGAGACACCAACGTCCGTGTTGAAGTAGGCCACGGCGTGATCAAGCTGCCTGGCGTGATCTTCCACCCACTCGGTCGAGCCGATCAGGCCCTCCTCTTCTGCGTCCCAACTGCAGAAGTAGATGGTGCGCTTCGGCTTCCAGCCAGCTTTCAGGAGCGTGCCCATCCCGCGCGCTGCCTCCAGCATCGCGGCCGTTCCGCTGTTCGGGTCTACGGCTCCATAGACCCATGCGTCCCGGTGATTGCCGGCAACTACCCATGCATCCGGATCGTCTGTGCCAGGAATGCGTCCAATGACATCCCAGATGGTGCGCTCCGCATAGTCCATCTTCTCCGCCAGGTGCACGTGTACCGCGCCGTCGCCACCCATGTGATAGGTGAAGGGAAGCGCGCCCTGCCACCCTCGCGGCACACCCGGTCCGGTGAGATGCTCAAGGATGGGCGACGCGTCCTTATAGGAAAGTGGCAGAGAAGGAATGGAAGGCAGGCTGTCGATCTTCTGCAGCGGAAGCCTCTCTGCATCCGGCAGTTCTGGTGTGGACGCGACGCCCGGTGTTCTCGCATCGCCGGGATACTTGAACATGAACTGCACCGAACCGCGTTGCACACCTGTGTCCGGACGGTAGGGACCCTTGGGGTAGACGTCTCCCTGGAAGTAGCCGTCTTCGAAAGGGTCGGAGTAGATGAGTACGCCCGCGGCGCCACGCTGTTGTGCGATATAGACCTTCACGCCGCGAAAGTTACCGCCATACCGGACAAGAACGATCTTGCCGTGTAGATCGATGTTGTCATCGGCCAGCTTCTGAAAGTCCTCCGGCCGTCCGTAATTGGCGTAGACCACGTCGCCGGTCACGTCTCCGGATGGAGACGAGCCGTTGAAGGCGGGCAGCACACGCGGATCATCTTGGTACGGGTCTGAGCTCACATGTTCCCTGGATGGTCCCTGCATGAGCGTTTTTCCGCTGCTGTCGGTGGCTTCCACGTGCACCGTCTGCGGCAGATTCATCCATGCCTTGTAGGGCACGATCGTGGTCTCGAGTCCCGCGGCCTTGAACTTGTTGGCTACGTATACGGCAGTGTCGTAGTCCTCTTTCGAACCGGCAACGTGCGGTGCTGCCGTCAGGCTCTTCAATTCCTCGCCAGCTAGTTTTGCATCGGGCACTGCGAGGAACTCGCGATCGATCTGTGCCTGCCGCGCAAAGTCGTGATATCCAAAAAGCGACGTGGGAACGGTATTCGACTGTGCGAAGAAGGGCAGCGTAGAGGCGAGAACGGCGGTAGCTAGGGAGAGAGGACGCAAGAGCAAGAGAGGTTCTCCTGACTGAATGGTGCCGATGATCAAAAGAGTAACCCAGCTTGCAGCAGGTTTTCCGTGGAAGGCCGCAGCTTACACTTGAGACAGGCAGGAAAGGACCAGTACGCGGTGGGTGATCGGCCAATAGATGTGGAGGAGCCCATTGCGGTAGTCGAGGCGGTTCCGGAGCAGCGTTTACCAGCCGCGGTAAGTCCCCGTGGTTTTCCGGACGAGGTGCTGATTCCGTCCGCGAAGGCGGACGCCCTCGAGCGCGACCGGTTGCTCGATCCAGCATGGCCAAAGGTCATCTGCTCCCTGCGCACACCGGACTTCCGATTTTTCTGGTGTGGCAACTTTCTATCAAATATCGGCACATGGATGCAGAACATCGCTCTGAGCTGGCTTGTGCTGCAGTTAACGAACTCCTCCTACTGGCTGGGCATGGTTGGTTTTGTCGCGGCCATTCCGTACCTGCTCTTCACCCTGTTCGGCGGCGTCATCGCCGACCGCATGAACAAGCGCAATCTGCTGATTACGACTCAGTCCGCCATGGCGGTGCTCGCGTTCGTGATGGCCGCACTCGCCTACGCAAAGATCATCACCATCCGTCAGGTGGCCGTCCTGTCGTTCCTGAATGGGCTTGCCATGGCGATGAATGCGCCCAGCTATCAGGCGATGGTGCCTCGACTGGTGCCCATGTCCGATCTGCCCAACGCGATTGCGCTCAACTCGGTACAGTTCAATCTCTCTCGCGTCATCGGACCGACGCTGGGCGGTTATGCCATGGCGTGGGCCGGAGTGGCAGGGAACTTCCTGCTCAACGGCTTCAGCTTCATGGCGGTATTGTTCGCGCTGGCGCGCATGCGATATCCGGCAGAGATTCCCCATGCGCATCAGGGTGTCTGGCACAGCCTCGCCGAGGGTTTTCGGTATGTGCGCCGTAGCCGCGAGATGTTCGCTCTGGTAGCGCTAGTGGCCAGCGCCAGCCTGCTGTTGTTTCCGTTTCTCACTTTTGTGCCCTACTTCGTGAAGAACACGCTGCACAGTGGCGAGCGCGGCCTGGGCTTCATGATGGCCTGTTCCGGAATCGGCGCCTTCGTCGCCGCGGCCATCATCGCCATGCGCGGCCGCATCCGTCATCGCGGCCCTGTCATCGTCTTCTCAGGGACCTTTGTGATGGGAGCAGCCATCATCTTCTGTTACTCGCACAGCTTTGCGTTGTCCGCCGCCATGTCATGGTGCGAAGGCTTCGGCCTCACCATGACTTCGTCGCTGATGAACCTGGCGCTGCAGCAGCTCACCTCGGACGAGATGCGCGGTCGCGTGATGAGTATCTACGCGACCAGCTTTCTTGGGTTGCCGCCTCTGGGATGCCTGCTGGCCGGTGAGCTATCGCGGCATCTGCCCACAAGCGATGCCATCGCCGCGATGGCGGCGATGGCACTCTTGTCGTTCATCGCATTCTTTGCCGGCTCTCCCGCGCTGCGGCACTTGGACTGACTTACGCCACAAGCTGCGTGCAGTGCGAGCAGCGCTTTGCCGCCACAGGAATATCACTGAGGCATTCCGGGCACGGCTTGGTTGATGGCGGAGCCGCCGGTACGGGCTTCTTGAATTTATTGAGCAGCGTATTCACCGGAACGACGACAAAGAAATAGACGGCAGCCGCGATCAGCAAGAACGAAATGAGGGCATTGAGAAAATCGCCATACTTGATCTTCCCGCCGTGAACGTCAAGGATGAGATATGAGAAATCCGGTTTATGCACGATCGCGGTAATCAGCGGAGTAATGAGGTCACCGACCAGCGCAGTGACGACCGAGCCAAAAGCCGCGCCAATGACAACCGCAACGGCAAGATCCACGACATTGCCGCGAAGGATGAAATCGCGAAAACCCTTCAGCATTCCGAGTCTCCTGCAGAGAGAATGACTGCCGCAGCGCAATGCTACCCCATTTCATCGCGCCACCAGCAAAAAATGCTGAGATGGAAGGGACTGCGTTGGAGTTGGCGCGGCAGCAAGGACTGAAGTATCCTCGGGCGTGATCCAGCCGCAACCAGACAGAGAAATCGGGACTCACTTCCTCATCCAGCCGGGATGGCAGAATTCCGGACCGCATCACTGGCAGTCGCTGTGGGAGGCGCAGTTGGGCCATGCCGCGCAGCGCGTGCCTCAACAGGACTGGATGGTCCCCGAATGCACTGCCTGGGCGAGCGTTCTTGAAGAAACCATCCGCCGCATACTGCCACCGGTCGTCATACTGGCGCATAGCATCGGCTGCATGGCCACCATCTTTGCAATTGCCGCGGCACCGGTCGCGGCGGTGGTGCTGGTGGCGCCCGCGGATGCGGAGCGGTCAGATGCGCCGGGGGCGCTGCATACCTTCACACCTATACCGATGAAGCCTCTCGCGACGCCCGCGTTGCCGGTGGCCACCGATGGCGATCCCTACTGCACCCTGGAACGCGCCGAAGCCTTTGCGCAGGCATGGAAGGCAGACCTGGAGATCGTGACTGGCGGCGGCCACATGAATGCGGACGCGGGCTTTGGTCCGTGGCCCGATGGATGGTTGATGGTAGGCACATGGCTGCGTCGCCACGGACTGGGCTGGCCTGAGAATGAGGGCACACATGCGTAAGTTGGTGGCGAATGCGGATGAGGCAGTGCGCGACATCCCCGACGGCGCAACCCTCATGCTGGGCGGCTTCGGGCTCTGCGGTATTCCGGAGCTGCTGATCGCCGCGTTGGTGCGCAAGGGTGTCAAAGGATTGCGCACTATCAGCAACAACATGGGCGTAGATGGCTTCGGTATGGGACTGATGCTCGAAGCAGGCATGATCGAGTCGCATACGGGCAGCTACGTGGGTGAGAACAAGCTTCTGGAGCAGAAGGTCATCCGCGGCGAGCTGGATCTAACTCTGGTGCCGCAGGGCACACTGGCCGAGCGCATTCGTGCGGGCGGCGCGGGGATTCCGGCGTTCTTCACCCCAACCGGGCTGGGCACTCCGGTAGCGGAGGGCAAGGAGGTCCGCGAATTCGAAGGCAAGCGCTATGTGATGGAGCGCTGGCTGCGCGCCGACTTCGCGCTGGTGAAGGCCTGGAAGGGCGACCGCGCGGGGAACCTCATCTACCGCAAGACCGCTCGCAACTTCAATCCGATGATGGCGACCGCGGCGAAGGTGACGATTGCCGAGGTCGAAGAGCTGGTCGAAGCGGGGGAGCTGGATCCGGACGCGATCGTGACGCCCGGCATTTACGTGCAGCGTATCTTCGAGGGGCACAGCTACGAGAAGCGCATAGAACGGCGCACTGTGCGCATCGCTACGTGATCCAATGACTACTTGATCCAATTTCCCCAGGGATAGAGGAAGAGGAAGAGGATCATCGAGATGACCATGACATCCATGTAGAGCAGGATCATCACTGCGCCATGATAGAAGCTCCATCGGGCGCGCAGGCAGCGCGAGGTATCCCAGGTGCCGACGAGGGCGACGATGGTCGGCAGGAGCAGCTTGAAGGATGGCGGATCGTCGGGCCAGTGTGCGAGCAGCATGGATGCGAACAGGCTGCCGACGACAAGCACAGTGCCGCGGAGCAGTGAGCGTTGACGAATATCAATGGGACCGGGCAGCATCACGAGGCGACTATGAGTACTCTATCCAATCCTCTATCAAGTTCGAGGGGCGCTGCACCAGCCAAAGCGTCCGATGTAGCGAAAGCGTCCGATGTAGACAAACGCGAGCGCATCGTACGACGCGCGGCGCTGGAGCTGCGTGACGGCTTCTACGTGAATCTGGGGATTGGGATGCCTACTTTGATTGCGAACCATGTGCCGCCGGGGGTGGAGGTGGTGCTGCAGTCGGAGAATGGGATGTTGGGGGTGGGACCGTATCCGGTGGCCGGCACAGAAGACCCGGACCTGATCAACGCGGGGAAGGAGACGGTGACCGAGATTGCCGGCACGTCGTACTTCTCCTCGGCGGACTCGTTTGCCATGATCCGCGGCGGGCATGTCGACCTGTCCATCCTTGGCGTGATGGAGGTGGACGAGTCCGGCAACCTGGCCAACTGGATGATCCCTGGCAAGGTGGTGAAGGGGATGGGCGGCGCCATGGACCTGGTGGCCAGTGCGCGGCGGGTGATTGTGACCATGGAGCACACCACGCGCGACGGACGGCCGAAGATCCTGAAACAGTGCACGCTGCCGCTGACCGGGCTTGCTGTGGTCAACATCATCGCAACCGAGATGGCCTGGATCCGCGTGGCGCCAGAGGGGTTGGTGCTGGAAGAGATTGCTCCGGGCCTCAAACCGGCCGATGTGCAGGCGGCGACCGAGGCCAAGCTGCACATCAGTCCGACCTTGAAGCTGATGGCTTCCTAACCTCCAGCAGAAACTGCAGGTCCTTCACTGCGCTCAAGATGCCCTGCGCTCAAGAGGACCTCTTCTTGAGCACAGGCTCACGCCAGAACGGCGGCTTCGTGGCTGAGGCGCTCCAGCGACTCGGCGTATGGGGCGCGCAGCACGCCGCGTTCGGTAATGATCGCGGTGACGTATTTCGCCGGCGTGACGTCGAAGGCTGGATTCCACACGCCTACATGATTGGGCGTGAGCTGCTTTCCTGCGTGATGCGTGACCTCGCTGGGCGATCGCTGCTCGATGGGGATGTCGGCGCCAGTTTTGGTTGCGAGATCGATGGTGGACCAGGGTGCGGCGACGTAGAAGGGGATGCCGTGCTCCTTGGCGAGAACGGCAAGACCATACGTGCCGATCTTGTTGGCGACGTCGCCGTTGGCGGCGATGCGGTCCGCGCCGACGACGATGGCTTGCAGCTTGCCGGAGTGCATGAGGCTGGCGGCCATGTTGTCGCAAATGACGGTGGTCGGAATCTTGTCCTTCATCAGTTCCCACGCAGTGAGACGCGCACCCTGCAGGAAGGGCCGGGTTTCATCGGCGTAGACTTCGATTTTTCTTCCGCTTTCGACGGCGGCGCGGACGACACCGAGCGCGCTTCCGTAGCCGCAGGTGGCTAGTGCGCCCGCGTTGCAGTGGGTGAGCACCCCGGCCTTCTGCGGCAGCAGGTCCGCGCCAAAGGCGCCCAGTGCGCGGCAGGCGGCGATGTCTTCGTTGTACATACGTTCGGCTTCGGCGATGAGGCCCTGCTTTACGCTGGCGACGGTGGCCCCGGGTGCGGCGGCGAGCTCGGCCGCGTGGCGGCGCATGCGCTCGATGGCCCAGAAGAGATTGACGGCGGTGGGCCGGGTGGCGGCGAGCACCTTGCCGATGACGCGGATCTCTGCGAGCAGCGCGGGCAGAGTAGTGGCGGTGCTGTGGCGTGCGCCGAGGGCGACGCCCATCGCGGCCGAGACGCCGATAGCAGGCGCGCCGCGCACCACCATGGTGGTGATTGCATCGGCGACATCCTGATAGGTCTTCGCCAACACGTAGGTCTCTTCGAGAGGGAGACGTGTCTGGTCGAGAAACCGGACGCCTTCAGAGGTCCATTCGAGGGTGGGGATCATGACTGTCTCAGTGTAACGACCCGTAACGTTACCCGGCACCCCCCTCCCCCCTGCGGTGCGGGAGGCATCCTCGCATCTCGTTTTGAATGATGGGTTTAAGCAGCCTTCCGAAGGCTAAAAATGTCCAAATAAAGGACTTACCGCTAAAAATATCTAAACAAAGGAGTTGCCGGCGGCGCCCATGGCGGCTTCGCGATGGGCGGAACTGTTCTATTTCCAGTGTATCGAATCGAGCGGGTTGATTTGGCAGGTTTGTAACAGGATGGGTTGCGTTTGTCCGGATTCGGGACTAGTCGTCCGGACGGATTCGGGACTGGTCGTCGGGACGGATGTCGGCGGCGGCGCCTGTTGTGGGGTTCGTTTCCTTTGGTCGCTCACGTTTGTTGCGGTGCCCATCCTTCACGGTAGCGTGTGCAAGGACGGGCACCAGGATGTTATTTCAGGATTGCTTCCAAATCCCGCTCGCCGTCTGCGGGATTTTCAAAAGCGGTTGCCACGGTTACAGATTCCCAACGGCTGTATTCTTCGAGCTCGGAATGCAGCTTGCCGCGAATGGTCTTAAGAGCATCGGCGCCGAGGGCGAGGCGAAGCGGCGGCTGTTCGGCTTCGACTACCTGGATCATGGCCTGAACTGCGCGGACAGGATCTCCGTGAACGCCACCTTCAAACGCTTTGAGCAGGGCCTCGTAAAGAGGTTGATAGGCCGCAATCCGTTCCGCGCGTGCGAGCGAACGAGTGGCGAAATCCGTTTTGAAGCCGCCCGGCTCGACGATGGTGACTTTGACTCCGAAGGGGGCGACTTCCTGGGCTAACGATTCAGAGATGCCCTCGATTGCATACTTTGTGCCGTGATACATGCCAAAGGTGGGGAAACTGACCTGGCCGCCCACGGAGGTGACGTTGAGGATGTGGCCGGATCGCTGCTTGCGAAGCAGCGGAAGCACAGCGCGGGTGACGTTGAGCAATCCGAAAAGATTGGTTTCAAACTGCTTTCGGATCTGGGCGTCGCTCACTTCCTCGACTGCACCCAAAAGCCCGTAGCCGGCATTGTTGACCAGGACATCGATGCGACCGAATGCGTCGATCGCGGTCTGGACGGCTGCCTTTACCTGGGTGAGGTCGGTCACGTCCAGACGTACGGCGCGGGCACGGCTCGGATCCTGTTGTTCGAGGTCGGCAACGGATTCTGGCTTGCGGGCGGTGGCGACAACGCGATCGCCTTTGGCCAGCACCGCCTCTGCGAGCTTGCGACCGAAGCCGGTGGATGCGCCAGTGATGAACCAGACGCGGGATGTTTTGTTACTCATGTCTTGGGATTCCTCTCTATTGGGGGTGTTGGGAACATGTGAGCGTGATCGAACCTAACCAAGAGATTGAACGTTCATTCAATACGATGCAAAAAAACCGTCATGCGGTCACAGCGTTCCAGCATGCAGCAGCGATCTCTTCCAATGCCTTGGTCTTCAAGGGCTTCGCCCGTTTTGCCAGGCGTGCAGCGACGCCAATGGTCAGTTCGGAGACTGCTTCCCGCGGGAGGTCTTTGAGGGGGCCACCAGCGCTTCTTGGGCGGAAGAGATTCATGAGCAGTGCGATGTTCTGATCCTGCTCGACCAGAGCCTCCATCTCGGGAGAGCCCCCGCAATAGGGCGAATTCTCATACTGGTCGAGGAATTTCATCTCCTGCTGATGGGTGCGGTAGAAGCGGTAGGCATTCATCCAGACTCTCTGGAAGGCCTGCTCTGCCGGCATATCCACAACCTGGCCTTCGATGAGAAACCTGCCCATCTTCGCCTTGACATGCAGGTAGAGCGCACGGATCAGCTCATCCTTGCTGGGGAAGTAGTGATAGATAATGCCGGCACTTGTACCGGCGCGGTTGGCGACCAGCGACATGGGCGCATCATGAAATCCGCGTTCAGCCACCAGTTCGAGCATGGCCTGCAGGATGGCTTCGCGCTTGTCTTTGGGGATTTTCATTGAATTCCAACTGAACATTCATTCTAGAGTTTCCTCGTTACTTGCTCAACGGGCTCGTCGATGTGTGGGCAAACGGCAGCCTTCGCTCCAACCAGGAGGGCAGCCGGTTTTGCATGCGGTGAGTGAGATCGGCGAATAGACCAGATGGCTGCATGTTGACACCCCTCCACCTCTAGGGCTACATTTTTGCTCAATACCAAGATGTATAGGGGTTGAGCATGGCACGGAACGATCTGCAGGGGAGCCTGGACCTGCTGGTACTGAAGACGCTTTCGCATGTAGGGAAGCTGCATGGCTATGGGATCGTCCTGCACATTCAGAGAGCCTCCGATGAGCTGCTGCGGGTTGAAGAGGGCTCGCTGTATCCGGCGCTGCACCGGATGGAGCAGAGCGGATGGATTGCGGCGGAGTGGGGCCTGACGGAGACCGGCAGAAAGGCGAAGTATTACCGCCTGATGGCGGCCGGGCGGCGAGAGCTGAATGAAGCCGAGAAGAGCTTCGATCAACTGGTGAAGGGTGTTCGGGCCGTGCTGCGGTACGCGTGAGGTGCGTTCATGTCGATCTTTCGCCGCGTCTCCAATCTCTTCCATCGCATGAAGGTGGAACGTGAGATCGATGCAGAGCTTCGATCGCATATCGAAATGCGGACCGAGGACAACATCGCTCGAGGAATGCTGCCGGAGGAGGCGCGGCGCGATGCACAGATTCGTTTCGGCAACGCGGTGGCGATGAAGGAGCGGGTGACCGCCATGGATGCTTTGCTGGCGGTTGCGAATACGTGGTCGGATGTCCGGTTCGGCCTTCGGCAGTTGCGGCGGTTTCCGGTCTTCGCGCTTACTGCCATCTTGACGCTGGCTTTGGGAATCGGCGCGACGACGGCGATCTTCAGCGTGACGAATGCTGTTCTGCTGCGCTCGCTGCCATTGCCGCATCCGCAGCAACTGTTTTATCTGCATGTGCCGACGGGACAGCCGTATGGCGCCTCGAATACAGGCGACTCCGAGACCTCCTTCTCGTGGCCGACGTTTGAATATTTGCGGCAGGATCACCGCGCCTTCTCCGAGGTGATGGCCTTTGTGCCGCTGAACAATGACAAGGTTGCTGTGCGGGCAGGTGGTACTCCAAGCGAAGCCAGCGGCGAGATGGTGAGTGGGAACTTCTTCTCCGGCCTGGGTGTGCCGATGAGATTGGGAAGCGGGTTCAACCTGGAGGACGAACAACGCCATACGCCGGTGGTGGTGCTGAGCTTTGCCTATTGGACCAAACTCTTCTCGCGCAACCCCGGGGTGCTGGGCCAGGCGATCTATATCAAAGGCATTCCATTCACGATTCTCGGGATTGCAGCCGAGGGGTTTTCCGGTGTCGAGGCAGGGCAGTTCACGGACTTCTGGATTCCGCTGCAGAGCCGTCCTGAGCTGAATCCGTGGAGCAATTCGCCGGATGATAGCACTCTGTACGGTTCGCCAAACTGGTGGTGCATGCGGTTGATTGCGCGGCTGGCACCGGGTGTGGATGCGCAGCGCGCAGTGGCGGAGGCGACGCCGGGATTTCAAGCGTCGGCGTATGCAAGCCTTGGCACGCCGCCGGACGCGAAACATCCGAAGGTGACGCTTGCCCTGGCGCCGGCGAAGGGAATTCAAGGCCTGGGGGACAACTATCGCGCTCCGGTACTGGTCCTGATGGCGCTGGTCACACTGGTGCTGCTGATTGCGTGCAGCAATGTGGCGATGCTGATCCTTGCTCGGAACGCGTCGCGACGGCGTGAGTTCGGGGTGCGGATGGCGCTGGGTGCGCGACGGTCAACATTGCTGCGGCAACTGCTGGTGGAGAGTGGATTGCTGGTGATCTCCGGCGCGGTGCTGGGGTTGCTGTTCGCTGTGGTTGCCACTCGTGCGCTGGCTGCGTGGTCGCAGTTGGAGGTGAGTTTGACGCCGGATAGCACGGTGCTGCTGTTTAGTGGAGCGATTTCGGCTCTGGCAGCGCTGCTGTTTAGTCTTGCTCCGCTGCGGGCTGCGACCAACGCTCCAGTGACGCTTGTGGTGCGAACCAGTGTTGGCGCGAGCTATCCGGCGCGGCGCAGCGGAAATGCGATTCTGGTGCTGCAGGTGGCGCTGTGTTTCACGCTGCTGACAGCGGCTGGGCTGCTGCTGCGCACGCTGGTGAACTACGAGCATACGAATCTTGGCATGCGAACGGATGGGCTGCTGGTCTTCGGAATCACACCGCAGCAGGCGAAGACCAATGAGGCGAAGTTTGCGTTTTATCGAACGCTGCTGGAGCGG
>DASXGY010000241.1:0-2722 GCA_036488835.1 Acidobacteriaceae bacterium | reverse complement strand
TCTGCGCAACCGCAATGGCGCAATCAACGTGGGACTGCCGGAGAACCATCTCTTCCACGTGGACGCGAGCGCGCACGACGGCAATGTGACGAGCGACCTGACCTACAGCGGCAAGGTGGAGCGCAGCGACCACTCGCTGATTGGCGATACCGGCAAAGGCGGCGGGAATGCTACGCCGGTGACCCTGGTTGCGGAGCATGGCGATATCGAAGTGAAGCGTGCCGAAGCGAACGTGGAAGCTCCGGCGCCACCGGAGCAGCCAGAGGTACCAGAAGCTCCTGCGGGTGTGCCAAACCCGCCGAAGCCACCGCGAGCTCCGCATCTGCGCGTGCCGCAAAATGCGCCGGCGCCGCAGACGACGACGCAGTAGTTAGCTTCCTTCTACGTCCAGCGCAGCTTCTGAAATCGATCGGGATCCCAGAAGCTGATAGGGCGGACCTGCGCTGGCCAATCCTTACGCCCGGGCAGATTGAATTCATGCCTCAGATAATCGTCGAGATCGAAGCCGTAGTAGATGATATCCATCTGATGGACTGAGAAGACTGGATTTCCTGACTCGCGCGGTTCTCCCGGAATAAAGCGGTGTGAGTAGATGGGAATGAGCTTCGGCGCCTCGGTGATCTTCGCCTTCGCAATCTCGAGCGCATCGGCAAGTAGTTCGGGTCTCGGTCCCCACTCGGGAAGCCAGAAGCCATTGTGTTCCACGTCATACAAACATCCTTGAAGAGGCCAGTCCAACATTTTCCGAAGCCTGGTCTCATTGCCATCGCGCCAATCGTGAAAGCCAATGTGCGCCGGCATGATGGTTTGCAGAAAAGCGCGAAGGTCGGGCGGAAAACGGAAGTTGAATTTCTCTTCCGTGGCTTCCACCTCTAGATCGGTGAGGCCGGGATCGAACTCCAGGTGACCTACTTGAAGCAGCGCTGCTAACTCCAACCAATGCTCTCGGTCCATGAGGGCTACTCTCGTTTGATACACATCTCCACCAACGCGGCGGCTTTCTCGATCACCGGTTCAGGTGTCAAATCCGCGCCGTCCCGGCGTACGCTGCTGCGGAAGACTTCGCGGTAGCGATGGCGAACCCTAGGCACGCTGCGATAGCTATCTCCACAACTACCGGGCCGAGAAAGAAGTACGCGTAGGAGTTCGCAGCCAGCGCGAGATACGCAACCAGGAATGTGGCCAGAATCGGCCGCAGCCGCTGCGCGTCCGTCCGTGCCAGCGAGCCCAGTTGCCAGAAGACGATCGCCTCGGCGGTGAGGAATATCGTGACCATCAGGCCGAGCCCGCGATAGAAATCCGCAAAGCTCCGCATGTGTCCGAGCAGCGGAAACTGATTCGTCATCATCGCCTGGAAGGCAATAGTGGCGGGACCCGGCCCCGGCTTGCCAAAGACTCCGCCGATGGTATGCAGCACGGCGTGAATGAGCGTCACGAACGCGGCGATGCGAAGAAAAACAGCGGGCTTCCTCATGGTTGGTCTCCCTGCACCGCTTTGGCATATTGCGCAAGAATGCCGCTCCAGGCGCCGGGTCCGTCGAAGATCGCGCGCAACTGCTCGTAGCCCTCGCCATGGCGCTCCAACTTGCTGTGCTCCAACTCGACCAAGGTGGTTTCGGGTCCTTCGGCGGTAAATCGAATCTCGACTTCACTCGCCTTGGCCATGTCGGGATCGCAGATCCAATCCGGTTGATCGTGGCCTGGACCAACGTGCCAGGAGAAGGTGACGCGGTGCGGCGGATCCCATGCCAGCACTGTGCCCCAGTCGTTCTGGTTGCCGTCGACATCTCTCTCGTACCAGCGGCCGCCGACGCGTGGCTCGACGAAGATGGCCTCGAAGGGAGTTTTTCCGATGTGATGCGTGGCCGGCCACCATGTCTCCATCTGTTCCACGAAGACGCTGAAGGCGCGCGCGATGGGCGCCTGGACGCGCACACTCTTACGAACGACGGCTTCTGCCACTGCGTTTGCGTTTGCCACGCTGCTCTCCTTTTGGTTGCTTTTCCGCTGTTGCTTGAAAGGCGCTGAGCGCCTGGGTCCACATCCGGTCGAAGTGCGTACGCAGCCGTGCCACGCCTTCGGGATGCAACTGGTACAGCCGCCGCGTTCCGGCTTTGCTGTCGGTGACCAGCCCGGCATCCTTGAGCACACGGAGGTGCTGCGAGACCGCGGGACGGCTGACCGGCAGGGTTTCCGCCAGTTCGTTGACGGCAATGGGGCCCCCCGCGAGCTTTTGAAAGATCGCCATGCGGGTTCGATCGCCCAGGGCGTCGAGTCCGGCTTGTAGGTAAGCGTCCACTAACGGTAAGTTAGCGCGCACGGATGCGAGGTTGTCAATGGGAAAAGATGCTGGTGGAGCTTTTCGCTCCTAGCTTCTAGGTTGCAGCCGGTTTCGGGGCGGGATCTATCCACTACGGCGCGGTCGGGATTGCATCCGCAAGAACTAGAGGCTGGAAGCTTGTAGATAGGCTTCCACCAGCGCGGCGGCGCGCTCGATCACCTGTTCGAGCGTCAGGTCGGTGGAGTCGACGATGGTGGCGTCGGCTGCGGGGCGGAGAGGTGAGTCGGCGCGGGTACGGTCGCGACGGTCGCGCTCGCGGATCTCTTCGAGAACCCTGGTGGGCAACTCGGTTGCGACTGCGGTGCCGCGCATCGGCTGGACGTCCTGATCTCCGGCGCGATTCTGTTCGTAGCGGCGCTCGCCGCGTTTTTCCGGCGAGGC
>DASXGY010000476.1:0-4648 GCA_036488835.1 Acidobacteriaceae bacterium | reverse complement strand
GAGCAAGGCGCTGAAGAAGAGAAATTTCATCGGCTGCCTCCCTGCTGGCTGCCCATGTCACTCTTGTGGTTACGAATCGACTGCATCATGCGGTCGTAATCCGGCTGGGGCAGAACGCGGATCAGGGTCATCATGCCCTGCATCTGCGCGCTCCATCCCGGGAGCAGGCCGGCGTTTGCTGGCGTAGCGACCATCGCGTCCATGTTCATCATGCTGCCTTCCATGAAGGCGTCCTGCGGGAAGTTGGGGACGCTGTTTGCGTTGGGCGTGATCTCGTTCGGCTGCATCTGCATTCTCTGTCCCATCTGCATTCCGGACATCGACTCGTGCATTGCGTGTTGTGAGAGCGGTCCGTTGGTGGTTGCCATGTCGCTGGTGGAGGCAACGCCCATGCCGCGGCCGAGTGAGGCGCCGTAGTCATCGCCCATGGGAACGGTTGGCGTGCCCTCGAGCATGCCCATGCTCGTGTTCATGTCGGTGCCCGGAGTCATGCCGGGCATCGCACTCATCCGTGTCATGCGGCCTACGGTGGAGGACATCTGGTTCATGTTGTGGTGGGGGAGGTGGCAGTGGACCATCCAGTCGCCGGGATTGTTAGCGACGAATTCGATATCGCGGGCCTGCGCGACGCCGACGAGAACGGTGTTGCCGGGCCACCAGGCGGTCTCCGGAACGCGGCCGCCTTCGGTGCCGGTGATGTAGAAGGTGTGGCCGTGCAGATGCATGGGGTGGTGGTCCATGCCGAGGTTCACGAAGCGGATGCGCACACGGCTGCCCAGCGGCACGATCATGGGCGTGATGGCGGGGCCGGCCTTGCCGTTGAGGACGAGCCAGTTGTACTCCATGCTCATGGAGTTGGGGATGGTGCTCGATGGAAGCACAGCGTACTCCTGCAGGTGGATGAGGAAGTCGTGATCGACCGACGGCTGATAGGGCGCGGCCGGATGCATGATGAAGCCGCCGAGCATGCCGATCATCTGCTGCATGGACATGTGCGAGTGGTAGAAGAAGGTGCCGCTCTGGTGGATGTGGAACTCGTAGACGAAGCGGCCACCGGGGAGAACGGGCTGTTGCGAGATGCCGGGCTGGCCGTCGTAGCGAACCTGGTCCTCGAAGCCGTGCCAGTGGACGGAGGTGGGCTCGGGGAGATGGTTGTCGAAGACGATGCGCACGTTGTCGCCCTGGTTGACCTGAATGGTCGGGCCAGGCGCACTCCCGTTGAAGCCCCATAGGTCGAGCGTCCGATTGGGCAGGATGGATTGCCTGACCGGCTCGGCGATGAGGTGGAAGACCTTGGTGCCGTTCTCGATCGTGAAAGGAAGATCGGCGACGTCGGGGGTGGTGACGGGGATGTTGTGCGCGGGGCCGCTGCCGGTATGGGCCAGTTCAAGAATGGGTCGGGCGGACCTGGAGTCGGGGCCGCGGCGGGTGGCTTCGTCGGCGAAGAGCGGCGGGCCGGCGACCAGGCCTGCACTGAGCCCTGCACTAAGACCCAAGGCACGCGCAAGAAAGCTGCGTCGATTAGGACGTCGATTACTCATGGGAATTTCCTGTCAGGTGACGTGTTTCTAAGACATACGGTTTTCGCACATGAACGTGCGACGGCCGCGAAACGCAGAAAGGAACGAACTAGATGCGGAGTGGAGCTCGAGTAACTGCCGGGTCTCGTCCAGGCGGCGCGCCATCGAGGTTTCGCCTCGAAGCGAGCTGCTGTGACACACGCTTGCTGAGAGATGGAAGAGCAATCCGCGCCACATGATCGCCGGCAGCTAAACGCACTCCCTTGAGGAGTGCTGTTGCCTCATCGGCGGCAGTCGAAACCTGACAGATCGTTTGACGAGAACTGTGACAGCAGGTGGAGAGGCGCACGCACTGCGCGTGGGCGTCCTGTTTCTGTGAAACGCGTGACGACACGAGACCGATGCAGCGCACGCCGCAGAGGGTCGTCGTCACGGGTGCAAGCACCAGCGTGAGCAGAAGCACTACAGCGAGATGAGCACGGCGCAGCATCGTTGGCATGCAGTCAACAAAATCAGTGTATCGCGCTGAGTGATCCGATCGATGCGCAAACCAATGCAACAGCAATAGCGGCCTGTGGCTGCGAGGAGGATGGTTTTGGCTAAATTTCTGGTGGCAGCGAGTCCGGTCCCAGGGCATGCAGGCCCTATGTTGAATGTCGCGCGGATGCTGGTTGACGCGGGACACAGCGTGGTCGTGAACACGGGTGAGCGCTTTCGCTGGCAGGCGAGGGCTACGGGCGCGCGGTTCGTTCCGCTGAAGGGCGGCGCTGAAATTGACGTTCCGAAAATCGTCGCCGACCCGCGAAGAATGAAGTTGCAGCCTGGTCCGGAGATGCTGCGCTTCGATATTGAGCACGTCTTCGCGAACACGATCCCAGACCAGGTGCGCGGAATCGATGCGATCCTGCGCGACTTCCCAGCGGACGCCATCCTGGCGGACATGATCTTTATGGGGCAACTGGCACTCTGGTCGCGGCCGCGAGAACAGCGTCCGGCATTGGTAAATTGCGGCATCAGCGTTCTGACACACAGCGATCCGACAATGGCGCCCTTCGGCTTGGGGCTGCCACCGGCAACCACTGCAGAGGGACTGACCCAATACGGCGCACTGAAGCAGCAGGTAAGAGAGGAATTCGGCGACTTTGCCAATGCAGCCGTGAACCGGAATCTGCTGCTTGCGGGCGGCAAGGAGATCGCGTCGGACTATATGGACGCAATCGTGACGAATACGGACCTGTATCTGCAATTCAGCGTGCCGTCTTTTGAATATCCGCGGGCGGCGATGCCGGAGAGCGTTCGGTTTGTGGGGGCGATGCTGCCGCCGCCGACCACGCAGTTCGAGAAGCCGGAGTGGTGGGGGGAGCTGAAGAGCGGACGCCCCGTGGTGGTGGTGACGCAGGGCACGGTAGCGAATATGGATCTGGGTCAGTTGATGGGGCCTGCGTTGGCCGGGCTGGCGACAGAGGACCTGCTGGTCATAGCAGCGACCGGCGGACCTTCTGTTGATTCGGTGCCGGGGCCGAAATCCAAGAATGCCCGCATTGTGGAATTTGTTCCCTTCGACAAACTACTGCCTTATGCATCCGTGCTGGTGACAAATGGTGGCTTTGGGGCGATCAACCACGCCTTGAGTCTGGGCATTCCCGTGGTCGGCGCAGGCAAGACGGAGGACAAAGGGGAGATCACGGCACGAGTGGAGTGGGCAGGCGTCGGAGTAGATCTGAATACGACTGTGCCGAGCCCGATGATGGTGCGCGATGCGGTGCGGCGAACCCTGAACGATCCGGCGATCTATCGGAACGTGCGCACGATGCAGGCAGAATATGCACGCTACGACGCGCTGGGCTCCGTGCTGACAGCTCTGGAGGAGGTGGTGGCGAACGCGGAGAGTCGCCTGTTGCTCGATTTCGCTAGTGCCCGTTCTGGGTGGGGCGTGAGGATGGGTGACCGTGAACGTGGAGTAGTCGTACCGATCAGATGAGAAGCCAGAAACTCAGCATCGCGGAGAGAGGAGGCGGAGAAATTCTCCGTGCCACGACGAGCTGCATATCCGCATAGGAGGGAGTGGGAGGAATTGGAGTGGTTTGCCCGCGGGCGCTCAACGCGCCGAATCCAGAGCGAGCCGAGATTCTTCCCACCCTCAACAGTCTTGAAGAGGATTTTGGCCCTATGGAAAATCCAACCGGTGCTCTGCTCGAAAAACTGGCCTAAAGACAGAAATCAAAATCGACAAAAGACTGGTGACGTACGCATCGGCGTCCGTGAAAGTCGCTTTTCGCGTTTAGTGCGGCAGGCGGCCGTGGCCGTGCAGTAGCTGCACTATAGAGAAGAAGAGCAACCAGAGACCAACGATCGCGGCGAGGAGGCGGAGGATGAGGACGGTGGTACGGCGGTGGTCCAGGTGACGTTTCCCGGCAGCAAGCGGGTCGAGATTGGGATTGGTGATGTGGCGAAATCCGACGCCGGGGCCGAAGGCGGCCATCAACAGGAGCGCGATGCCGACGATGATGCGGACGTAGAGCACAGCGATTGCTCCTTCCCTAAGCCAGAAATGTGAGCGGCTCCATCCTAACAAGATGCTGCAACCACCGGGGACGCCACGGTAAACTACTTAAGGATGGCGGGGGTTGGGACGCGATGAAGTGGTATCGGTGGATATGGCTGGCGGGGACGCTGGCGCTGCTGGGCGAAGCCTTCTACCAAGCGATGTACGTGGCGCCGACGGAGGCGACCATGGGCAACATCCAGCGGATCTTTTATTACCATTTCGCCTCCGCGATGCTGACGTTCCTGTTCTTCTTTATCAGCTTTATCGCGTCCATTGTCTATCTCGCGGTGCGGCATCGCCATCCGCTGCGGGCGTTGAGCGCCGATGCGCTCGCGCTGTCGTCGGCGGAGATGGGCGTTGTTTTCTGCACTGCGGTGCTGATCCAGGGGCCGTTGTGGGCGCGTCCGGTATGGGGCATCTGGTGGACGTGGGATGCGCGGCTGACCAGCACGCTGGTGATGTGGCTGATCTACTGCTCGTACCTGCTGGTGCGGCGCTTCGCCGCGGGACCGCAGATGCAGACGCTGGCGGCGGTAGTGGCGATCTTCGGCTACGCTGATGTGCCGATTGTGTACTTCTC
>DASXGY010000473.1:0-1557 GCA_036488835.1 Acidobacteriaceae bacterium | reverse complement strand
TTCGCCTCGAAGCTCGCATAACCGCGATCGCCCGCCATCGCGAGATGGGCTTCGCCCGCCCCTACATTCACCTGGCGATCGCCCTTGACGCCGTCGACGTCGAAGTAGAACTTACCGGCGCCCAGATAGATCTCGCTGCTGAGTGAGCCCGTTGACGGTAGCTCCAGCACTACGACGGCATGCGCTTTGTAGGGGAATTGCAGGCTGATAGTCGCGTGGTCGCCCATCACATCGAGCGTCTTCACGTAAGCGCGCATCTTCAGCGAGGGCGTGTCGCGCGTCTCGATATGCAACCTCAGCTTGTCGCCGTGACCGCGCTCGATACGCAACTCACCCGAGCACATATTGAATTCCAGTTGGCCTTGGCCGGTGAAGGTCCGGTCAACCGCGAAGTGCTGAGCATCCTCCGTGTCTCCGCTCTGGGCTATGTAGTGGCTGGGATCGGGCGGATCGCCGCAGTTGTTGTTCTCCGCGTGTGCCACCGCTGCCATGCCGCACAGCGCCAGCAGCAACCAACTCCATCGCGCAAGTCGAGCCGTCACTTTCGCCTCCCCATACTCGCAGCCGCAACCCTGTGCTGCCATACGCCGGATCGCGCGGCTGGGTTCCGAAAATCGCCCAGGCGCAACCGCGCTACAATGGGACGAAGACATCCGCCGCTGTCTTCGTCCCTCCTGAAACGAACGCAGACCATCCGGCCACGGTGTCCTTAGCACTATCTAAGACACTTATGATTGAGAGCACCGTACCGGAAGCACTGACCTTCGACGACGTCCTCCTCGTTCCTGCTTATAGCGAAGTCGTTCCTGCCCAGGTCTCGACCCAGACCCACCTTACACAACGCATCTCCCTGAACACCCCGCTACTCTCCGCCGCCATGGATACGGTGACCGAGTCGCGCCTGGCCATCGCCATGGCGCAGCAGGGTGGCATCGGCATTATCCACCGCAATCTGTCCATCGAGCAGCAGTCTGGCGAGGTGGATAAGGTAAAGCGCTCGGAGAGCGGGATGATCGTCGATCCGGTCACCGTCGGACCGGAGCAACTCATCTCAGACGCACTGGACGTCATGCGCCGCTACAAGATCTCCGGCGTGCCGGTGACCCAGGGCAAGCGCCTGGTCGGCATTCTGACCAACCGCGATCTGCGTTTCGAGACCCGTACCGACATCCCTGTAGGCGATGTGATGACGAAGGAGAATCTAATCACAGTCGCCGTCGGCACCACCCTGGAAGAGGCAGAGCTCATCCTGCACCAGCATCGGGTGGAGAAATTGCTCGTGGTCAACGGCGACTACGAGCTGAAGGGCCTGATCACGGTCAAGGACATCCAGAAAAAACTCAAATATCCCAATGCCGCCAAGGATGCGCAGGGCCGCCTGCGCGTAGGCGCGGCCATCGGGGCGACCGGTGACTTCCTGGAGCGCGCTGCGGAACTGATCAAGAGCCGCGTGGATGCGCTTTCGATTGACTCCGCGCACGGCCACTCCTCGCGCGTGCTAGAGGCGGTTCGCGAAGTCAAGAGACGCTTCCCGGAGACCGATCTGCTGGCCGGCAA
>DASXGY010000358.1:0-2020 GCA_036488835.1 Acidobacteriaceae bacterium | reverse complement strand
GACGAGATCAGCAGCGGCGCGCTGCCGCCGGGAGTGCGCATCATCGAGGGCACCTGGGGCAGAAAACTCGGCGTGGCGCAGGGCTCGATTCGCGAGGCGATCAACCTGCTGCATCAGGAAGGCTTCGTCACCAAGATCTCCGGCCGAAGCGCGCGTGTGGTGAGCCTGAACGAGCAGGATGTTCTGCACCTGTATGAGATTCGCGGTGCGATCGAAGGATTGGCCGCACGGCTGGCGGCCACGCGGCGGGCCGACGTCGCGGAGCTGCAACAGATGGTGTATGCGATGCGGCGAGCGTCGAAGAAGAATCGTACCGCCGATCTGGTGGATGCAGACCGCGAATTTCATCTGGAACTGTGCCGCATTTCGGGAAATCCTCACCTGGTAGAGCACGCAGGCCGCGTTTTGTTGCCATTTTTTGCATTCGCGCGCATTCGCATCATTGCCAGCAAACAGGACACATCGGCGTGGGACCGCGATCTGGAGGCGCATCAGCGCGTGGTGGATTTGGTTCGCGAGGGCGAAGGCGAAGTCGCGGAGCAGTACATTCGCCGGGCAATGGCGCGCTTTGCGCAGACAGCGTACGGCAACTGGGAGAAGAGCCCACAGCATTCCAAGCGCAAGAGCAGACGCGCGCCGGAATGATGTTGCCGGAGCTTCCAGCAAGTGACGATGTGGGCGACGCAGCAGGGAGAGGCATGACTTCTTTTTCCATCGAGCGGATAACGGTTTCCGATGTGCGCTATCCATTGCCGCCGGGGGCGGGCAGCGATGCCGTGCACACCGACCC
Organism: Acidobacteriaceae bacterium; assembly: GCA_036488835.1. Classification (GTDB taxonomy): domain Bacteria; phylum Acidobacteriota; class Terriglobia; order Terriglobales; family Acidobacteriaceae; genus KBS-83. The sequence goes on along the minus strand of DASXGY010000358.1, from coordinate 1,230 downwards.
CGAGTACTGCCTGGCGGTGACGCAGCTTGTTTCCACCGGAGGAACGATCCGCGGAACGGGATTCGCGCTCACGCTGGGCGAAGGCAACAAACTCGTCTGCGAGGCCATCGAGATGCTGGCGCGGCCGCTGCAGGGCAGGCGGATCGACGAGTTGATGGCGGATTTTGGACGGACGGCACGCGACCTGGCGAACGATCCGATGCTTCGCTGGCTGGGGCCGCACAAGGGTGTTGTCCACCTGGCGCTAGCGTCCATTACCAACGCATGTTTTGATCTATGGGCGAAGAGCCGGGGCGTGCCGTTGTGGCGATTGCTACTCGATCTGGAGCCGGAACAACTGGTGGCGGTTCTGGACTTGAGCTACCTAGATGAGCTGCTGGATGAGGGCGCGGCGATCAAGTTGCTGCGCAGCGAGCTACCCGCGAGAGCAGGACGGTCTGCGATCCTGCAGCAGGGCTATCCCGGCTACGACACGTCGGTCGGGTGGATGGCCTATGACGACAGCAAGGTCCGCGAGCTGACGAAGCAGGCCATTGACAAGGGGTTCAACGCATTCAAGCTGAAGGTGGGTTCAGCGGATCGTACGCGCGATCTGCGCCGCGCGGCCATGCTGCGCGAGTGCGCTGGCGAACGCGGCACGATCATGTTCGACGCGAACCAGCAGTGGACGCTGCCTGTGGCGCGCGAGATCTGCGCAGAGCTATCGAAGCTGAAACCGCTGTGGATCGAAGAGCCGACGCATCCCGATGACATGGGAGCGCATGCGGCGCTGGCGCGAGAGATTGCGCCGGTGAAGATTGCCTGCGGGGAGCACATTCCCAATCGGGTGGTCTTCAAGAATTTTTTCGAGGCGCAGGCGATGCACTATGTGCAGGCGGACTGCACGCGGCTGGGCGGAGTGAGTGAATTTCTGGCGGTCGGTCTGCTGGCGAGGAAGTTTGGTTTGCCCATCGTGCCGCACGTGGGAGATATGGGGCAGATTCATCAGCACCTGGTGCTGTTCCTTCACGTCGCGCTGGGAAACGAAGCGCTCTTCCTGGAATACATTCCGCATCTGCGATCGCACTTTGCCTTTCCGGCCGAGCTGGAGGGCGGCCACTATCGCACTCCCCAAGAGGCGGGCGCCTCGACCGATTTGAAAGAGCTGGGGGCCTGAGAGATCTGCGGGAGCAGGGCCGCACCTAAGGTGCTCGCGACCTGCGACCACGGTGCCTTTTCCGTCTCACGCAT
>DASXGY010000352.1:0-1886 GCA_036488835.1 Acidobacteriaceae bacterium | reverse complement strand
CAACACTGCCAGAAATCCCACACTCCACCATCGTCTTTGCATCACGGGTCTGATCAGGGCAGCAAACCTTAACTATAGCTGAACCTATGGTGTGGCCCCGGCCGCCCGCTGCGCCTGGCGGTACGCCGCCACATTGCGTTGGTGCTCTTCCAGCGTCTTCGCAAAGCGGGAGTGGCCGCTCGCCGTCGGGTCCGCAACGAAATATAGGTAGTCCGTCGCAGCCGGATGTAATGCCGCCTGCAGCGATGCCGCGCCAGGGCTGCAGATCGGCCCTGGTGGCAGGCCGGCATGGCGATACGTATTGTAAGCAGAATCGCGCTGCAGATCGGAGGCGTAAATCGTTCCGCGATAGCGGTTTTCCAGCATAGCCGCGTAGATCACCGTCGGATCGGTCATCAGTGGCATGTTCACGCGTAGCCGATTCTCCATGACGCTCGCGACCAGGGGCCGGTCGCTCGCCACCGGCGTCTCCTTCTCCACCAGCGACGCCAGCGTCACCGTCCGATGTGCATCACCCGTCAGTCCGATCTGCATCGCCTCCTGCCGGAAACGCTTCACCATCGTGCGTAACATCGTCATCGGTGTGTCGCTGCGCTGGAAGCGGTAGGTGTCCGGATACAGATATCCCTCCAGGCTGGACGCCGTCGGATCGAGATCGGCAATCAGTGCCGTGTCCTTGTGTGCCGCGGCCAGAAAATCGTCATGGGTTGCGAGCTGCGCCGCTTCCACAGCGCTCGCAATGTCGAAGAGGTTATACCCCTCCGGCACCGTCACCACGCGGTAGTACACATCGCCGCGCCGCAACCGGTCGTACACATCGAAAACGCTCGCCGGATGGTCGAAGCGGTACTCGCCCGCCTTCAACGTGCCATGCTTCACCATCCGCACTGCGTCGAAGGCATAACGGCTGCGAATGATGCCGCGCTCTTCCAGCAACCGCCCCACTCCCTGCGACGAGGTGCCCGGCGCAACCTCCACAAACGTTTCCAGGTGCGGCCCCGCCGGCGCCATCAGAAACCATGCGCCCGCGCCCAGCACCAGGAGGAGGAGAAGCAGCAGCAGAAAGCGACGCAAACCTGTCAGATCCCTTCGCGGGTCAGTCGAAACACTCCCTGGATTGTAGTCCGGCCTTTATGCCCGCCGCATACGCCGCTAAAACGGCGCGCTGCTCTCGGCGAAGTGCGGCGCGGGGTTCGCTCGCCTGGGTCGCTTGCCTGAGTCGCTCGCCCGACCGTGGCTATCATGGCAGCATGTGCGCGCAGCTTCAGCCGTGGCTCGGCCTCGATGTAGGTACCCGCCGCATCGGTGTCGCGCTCTCCAATGTCCTCGGCATTGCGCAGCCGCTGCTCACGATCGAGCGCACACAGGCTCGCCGCGATCAGCGCTCCATCCTCCGGCTCGCACGCCGTCACCACTGCGCCGGCATCGTCGTCGGCAATCCGCTCCACCTCTCCGGAGGTCGCAGCCGCCAGACCGACCGCGTCCATCGCTTTGTCGATGAACTCAAGGCGCTCCTTGCCGAAGCGCCCACCCAGGGGGGCGACCACCCCGCTGCCGACCGCACCAGCCTCGCCATTCATTTCTGGGACGAGCGCCTCTCTACCGCCGAGGCTCATGCCGCCCTCGAAGCCACCGGCCACGACCCTCGCCAGGCTCCCCGCGGCAAAATCGACCAGCTCGCCGCCGCCCTCATCCTGCAAGGCTGGCTCGACGCCCAAAGTGGCCGCGTCACCCTCCTTCCGCCAGTTCCTTAGCCCGCCCGGCGTCGTATAATTGTGGTTTGGCGGATACAGGATCCCTGCCGTTCCTTGCGGCTTGTGCTTTTCCCAGGCCGTCACGGATATTGCCATGCCCGAACACATCAAGAAAAAACTAGAAGAAGAGAT
>DASXGY010000337.1:0-2068 GCA_036488835.1 Acidobacteriaceae bacterium | reverse complement strand
TGGCATTTCGGCAGCGACGGTGGATGGTTACCTGGGGATAGCTGTTCCGAAAGCGCCGGCATCAGCTCCAGCTGCGGCGGCACCGAGCGCACCCCCTCCTGAACCCGCGGATGCACACGCACAGACTCCAGCGCAGCCGGCGCCTGTTGCAGGCAAGTAGAGCAGATTCATCGAATACGGCGTGGCGCGCAGCCTTCGGGCGCGGCTGTGTCCTGATCAGGCGGCGTCTGTCCTGATCAGGCCGCCTCTGTCTTGATGCGGTTCTTCCAGTGCGAGGCAACGAACCATACGATGCCGGCAAGGAGGACCAGCTCCACGCCCAAGTGAAAGCGGTGAAAGATCGCCTTGAAGCGAGGGTCGGAGTCCCACCCGTCACCGAGCTTCATGCCAACGTAGGCGAGCAAGAAACACCACGGCCATGAGCCGACGAACGTATAGACGTGGAAGCGAAGCTGGTTCATGCGGGCGATCCCGGCAGGCAGCGCGATGAAGGTTCGGACGACGGGAAGCAGGCGGCCGATGAGCACCGTGATGCCGCCGTATTTGCCGAAATAATGCTCGGTGCGGTCGAGGTCGTGGCGGCTGAGCAGCAGATAGCGGCCAAAGCGCTCGACCGCAGGGCGGCCTCCCCAGGCTCCCAGCCAATAAGCCGGTATAGAGCCGAGATTGCACCCGATGGCGCCCGCGGTCGCGACCCAGAAGAGCTTGAGTTGCCCGGTATGAACGAGATAGCCGGCAAAGGGCATGATGATCTCGGACGGAAGCGGAATACAGGCCGACTCGATGCCCATAAGCAGGGCGATCCCCGCGTAGCCGCCCGCGGAGATGACGGCGATGATAAAAGCGGCGAGGGTGGCGATAATTTTCTCAGACATGCTGGTGCAGTATACCGGGATGAAACCCGGGGCGCAGATGCGCTAGCATTGAGTGTTGAGGAGAATTGCCATGTCAGAAACCGTTGTCTCTCCGGCCGTAGATACTTCGTCTTCCCCCGCAACCGCTCCCGCTTCGTCGGGCAGGCCGGCCAGCAGCTATGGGGCCGCTCCGCACGATCCGTCGAAGCCGCCCGTGAGGCGGCAGATTGTCTGCTTCAGCTTCTACAAGGTAATGCCGGAGTGGCGCAGGTTGCCGGCGGAGGAGAAGGCGGCGCATAAAGCGGCGTTTGCCGAGGTGCTGGCCAAGTGGAATAAGCCCGGAGAATTTCTGTCCATGACGTATTCGACGATCGGGACGCGCGGCGATGTGGATATGTGCGTCTGGTCGATTGGGTATGGCGTCGACGAGCTCAACCAGATGCGCAGCGAGTTGCTGCGGACGCCGCTCGGTGGCTATCTGAATTCGCCGCATAATTTTCTCGCGATGACGAAGCGGTCACAGTACCAGATTGACCGGCCCGATGAGAGCGAGGGTGAAGGGCGCGGGGCGATTCGTCCGGGCGGCCAGAAGTACATCTTTATTTATCCGTTCTGGAAGACCCGCGCCTGGTATCTGCTGCCGGCGACGGAGCGGAAGCGCTTGATGGATGAACATATCCGGATTGGGCTGATGTATCCCCGCGTGAAGCTGAATACGACTTACTCGTTCGGGATCGACGACCAGGAGTTTGTGGTGGCGTTCGAGACGAACTTTCCGGAAGACTTTCTAGACCTGGTGCAGCAGCTTCGGGAGACGGAGATCAGCATGTATACGCTGCAGGACACGCCTATCTTCAGTTGTGTGCGCGTCCCGACGGCGGAGATGCTGGATCGCCTGGGCTAAGCTGCTCCCCAACAAAAACTGAAGGCACCACGGTGTTGTACCTGGCGCCTTCTTGTTTAAACGTGTGAAGAGATTATTTTTTCGTCAGCTCTTCATAACAGACTTCGGTCCAGCTTTTGTAGTTGAGCTTGTCGTTGTCGCCTACCGCTGCCTTGATCTCGTCGAGCGATTTTCCCTGTGCCACCATCTCTTTTACCTGGGCGCGCCGAGCCTCTGCGTCTGCGATTCTCTTCTGAATGTCAGCCTTTGTCTGGATGCCGCCGTGGCCCGGGATAAAGGTGTCAGCATCGAGCGCAACCATTGCTTTGGC
>DASXGY010000328.1:0-3738 GCA_036488835.1 Acidobacteriaceae bacterium | reverse complement strand
TACTCACTCAAGAGCGGTCTGGGGGTTGCCGTAGCAGAGACCGGCACCGCCAGCGGCGACGATCCGAAGTTCGCACCCGATGGCAGCGCCGTGAGCTATGTGCACAATCACGATCTGTATCTGCGACGGCTACCCGATTCGCAGACCGTGATGCGGCTCACCGGCTCTCATGATGCCTCGCTGCTGAACGGCGAAGTGGACTGGCTGTATCTGGAAGAGCTGGATGTGCGCAGCAACTACTTCTGGTCGCCCGATTCGAAGAGCATCGCGTACCTGCAGATGAATGAAGCGGCGGTCCCGCAGTATCCCATCACGGATTGGATTCCGACGCACGCTACGGTGCAGATGCAGCGCTATCCACAACCAGGCGACCCTAATCCGGTGGTGCGCGTGGGCGTGGTGAATGTGACCACCGGCCACAACGCGTGGATGAAGGTGCCGCTCACCGCTGGCGAGGATTACATTCCGCGCTTCGGCTGGGTGAATGCGCATACGCTGTGGATCGAGATGCTGACCCGCGACCACAAGCATCGCCGACTCTATTTTGCCGACGTCTCCAACGGACGCACACGGCTGGCACTGGAGGAGACGGACGCGAAGTTCTTCGATGAGAGTTATGACGTCACTATCAGCGGCCCGAACATCCTGTGGACGAGCTGGCGCGATGGGCACACGCAGATTTATCTCTACAACTTCAACCAGACCGATCCGATGTCGAATGAAGCGAAGCTGGTACGGCAGCTTACCAGCGGAGACGGCGAGGTTTCGTCGATCAAGACTGTCGATCCGGCCGAGGGGCTGGTCTATTACATCTCCAACGGGAGCGACCCGCGCGAGCAGCAGTTGTGGTCCATAAAGCTGGACGGCACCGACAGGAAACAATTGACCGAGGCGCACGGCGTGCACAAGCCGGAGTTCTCGCCCAACGCGCGGCGCTATGCGGATAACTTTTCGAACATCGGGACGCCTCCAACGGTGGCGATGTGCAGGGTCAGCAGCAGCAGATGCGATGTCTTCTGGCGTCCAACGATCAACCCGGATTACAAGCTGATGGTGCCGCACATGCTGACCCTGCAGGCGAACGACGGGACTACGCTCTACGCCAGCCTGATGCTGCCACAGGGCGCGCACCAGAAGGGCAGCGTGCCACTGATTAACAATCCGTATGGCGGACCGCATGCCCAGACGGTCGAGAATGCGTGGCAGGGACGCGTGACGCTCTTCGATCAGGTGCTGGCGGAGCATGGATTCGCCGTACTGCACGTAGACAACCGCGGCATGGGCGGGCGCGGGCGGGACTTCGAACAGGTTGCATATCACAACTTCGGGCCTATTCAGCTTGAGGACCAGCTCAGCGCGATGGACCAGGTGCTGGCGCAGTTTCCGGAACTGGACACGAAGCGGCAGGGCTGGTGGGGATGGAGCTGGGGCGGCACCTTCACGCTCTATGCGATGACCCACTCGGACCGCTTCAAGGCGGGGGTTGCTGTGGCGCCGGTGACAGATTGGCGCAACTATGACTCGACTTACACCGAGCGCTATATGAGCAAGCCGGCAGAGAATGCCGACCAGTACCGCGACTTCTCCGTGGTGACGAATGCGGACAAGCTGCACGGGCGACTCCTGCTGGTACATGGCACCGGCGACGACAATGTCCATATGGAGAACACTATCCAGTTCATTCAGAAGCTGATCGACGCGCAGCTGCCCTATGACCTGCAACTCTATCCGCGCAAGACGCATTCGATTGCCGGAGCGGACGCACGGACGCACCTGTACACGCGCATCCTGGCGCAGTTCCAGGCGTATCTGGCACAACCCACCGAATAAGGACTTTGATGACGCATCCTGCGGAGACTGCCGCGACGCGCAATCGGGTGCGCGCGCGCACCACACTGGGCGATTTTGAGCTGACCGTGCTGAGCGACGGCACTTACTACCTGGACGGCGGTGCGATGTTTGGCGTGGTGCCCAAGCCGCTGTGGCAGAAACGCGCGCCGGCCGACGACCAGAACCGCATCCTGCTGGGCACCAACACAGTCGTGGTGCGGACCGGGCAGCACACGGTTGCCATCGAGACGGGCATCGGCAACAAGCTGCCGGAAAAGCTGCGCGCGATCTATGACGCGAAGGGGCGGCTGCCGGAGAGCTTCGACGAGGCGGCCATCCGGCTGGAAGAGGTGGACGTGGTGATTAACTCCCACCTGCACTTCGATCACTGCGGATGGAACACGACGCGGCTGCGGGATGGCCGTGTGGTGCCCACCTTTCCCAACGCGCGCTACTTTGCGCATCGTGGCGAGGTGGAGCACGGCCATTTGCAACTGGAGCGCGACGCGGTGAGCTACATCGGCGCGAACTACGATCCATTGGTGGAGAGCGGGCAGATGTCGCTGCTTGCTTTGGGCGCGGGCGAGGTGCAGGAACTCCTGCCTGGCATCTCGGTCGAGCTCTTTCCAGGCCACACCCACCACTTGATGGCGATACACATCGAGTCAGGAGGACAGCATGCCTGCTATATCAGCGACCTGTTGCCAACTAGCGCACATCTTGACGTTACCTGGGTGATGGGCTACGACCTGGATCCGCTGCGCTGCATCGAGGAGCGCAAGCGCTTCTATAAGCGCGCCATTCCGGAGGAGTGGCTGGTGCTGTTCACGCACGACCACGACATGCCGATGGGCTACGTGAGCTGGAGCGACAAAGGGAAGCCGGTCTTCCGGCCACGCGAAAGCTAGCGAGCGCTTCGGTTACTCACGCTCGACGACGAGAGCCTGGGTGGGCAGCCGTTTGGCAAGTAGCTAACGGCCTGGATTACCCCGCAGATTGTGCTTCCGGAAGTACGCCGCTCGGTATCTTTTCGCGGAGCCCCCGGCTCGCGCGCCGGTACACTGAGACGCACCAGATTGAGCCCGCCAGGTTCGACTGGGGCACTGCGCCTGATCGCGTCATGCCGGGTCCCTCGCATCGCTGCTCGATAGACGACCGACGATGACTTCTCCACAGCCTACTGACCAGAAGCCGCGCATCGATCCAGTGGAAGCGTTACGGGTGCTGGTTGCGGACTTGCGGGCGCTTGCCGACCGGCTGGCCCTGAAGGACGACCGCAGTCTGCAACAGACGTTGAAAGCGGCGCAGGAACGGGTCTCCGGCCCGCGTGCGGTGGTGATGCTGCTGGGCGAGCATGAAGATCTAAAGCGGCGGTTTCTGGAACGGCTGTTGGGACCGAACCTGGCGCAGGTACCGAAGCCGACCACGGTCTGCACCCGCCTGGAATACGGAGCGCAGCCTGAGTGCTCTGTAACCATGCACCAGGGACTGACGGCGGCGCTGCCTCTGGACCAACTGGAAGCCTTCCGCGTCCGGCACACGGATCGACGGGCGAACCGGGACACCCGGGACACCATGGACACCATGGAGAAGACCGTTCGCACCATCCGGCTGCCTAACCCGACGCTCAAGGGGGATCTGGCAGTGATCGACACGCCGATCGTGCAGAGCATGGAGCCGGCCGCGAGCCTCCTGGAATGTGCACAGCAGGCAGACGCCTGGATCTTCGTGCTGCAGGCGGACCACGCATTGAGCGAGGCAAGCTACGCGCTGCTGCGCCGACTCCCAGTGCGTGGTGCGCGGCTGGAGATGGTCGTCGAAGGTGCGGAGAAGCTGAATGCCGGAGAGCGACTGGTCGCCCGCGAACGACTGATGCGGACGCTTACCGAGCGCTGCAACATCGAGGCG
>DASXGY010000290.1:0-3829 GCA_036488835.1 Acidobacteriaceae bacterium | reverse complement strand
ACTCCCCCGGCCCACCCGTCCGCGCAACTGATGCAATTGTGCCAACCCGAAGCGCTCGGCGTGCTCGATGACCATCACGGTCGCGTTCGGCACATCGACACCCACCTCGATCACCGTGGTCGAGACCAGCACATCCAGTTCACCCCGCTGGAAGCGCCGCATCACGATCTCCTTGTCGTCCGCGCTGAGGCGGCCGTGCAGCAGCCCGATCCGCAGTCCTGCGAGCGCCCCGTCGAGGAGTTCCTCGTACATCTGGGTGGCGGCCTTGAGCGTCGGGCGCTCGAATAGCGAGGGCGTTTTCGCACGTTTACCGGGCTTCGCGGAAGGCTCCTCCGGAGCAGGGAAGTCCAGCTCCGGCTGATCGTCGCTGGGGCCCTCAATAACGGGGTAGACGATGTATGCCTGCCGCCCTGCGGCAACCTGCTTGCGCACGAACTGCCAAACCTCGTCCGCGCGGTCATCGCTGCCGCGGCGGGTCACGATCGGCGTCCGGCCCGGGGGCAGCTCATCCAGCACGCTCAGGTCCAGATCGCCGTAGAGCGAGAGGGCGAGAGTGCGCGGGATGGGCGTTGCGGTCATCACCAGCACGTCGGGCTCCCCATGGCCGGGCTTCTTCATCAGCCGGAAGCGCTGCATCACTCCGAAGCGGTGTTGCTCATCGACGACGACCAAGCCGAGCCGGTTGAAGTCAACCTTCTCCTCGATCAGCGCGTGCGTACCAATGACCAGGTCTGCTTCGCCGTTCGCGATGCGTCCGCGTGCCGCCCGCTTGTGATGCACGTCGAGCGAACCGGTCAGTAGAGTGATGCGATAGTCACGCGTTGCGCGTTCCAGCAGCTTGCGCGCGGCGAGATAGTGCTGCGTCGCCAGAATCTCGGTGGGCGCCATCAACGCCGCCTGGTAGCCATTCTCGATGGCGATGAGCATCGCCTGCAGCGCGACGATGGTTTTGCCGGAACCGACATCGCCCTGCAGCAGCCGGCGCATGGGACTCGGCTGCTTCATGTCCTCGACGATCTCGCCCAGGGCGCGCTTCTGCGCCGCGGTGGGATGGAAGGGCAGCACCTCGCGTAACGCGGCACGCACCTGCTCATCGGGCGCAAATGCGATGCCGGCTCTCTCCTTGGCCTTACGGCGCTTGATCTCAAGCCCGAGCTCGAGGAAGAACAGCTCCTCGAAGATCAGCCGGCGGTGTGCGGCGGTGCGCGCGCTTTGCAACTGGCTCAGGAGAGTCGTGGCATCGGGAAAATGTACGTGTTGCAGCGACGTATCGCGCGACGGCAGCCCGAGCCGGCCGAGGATCGCCGCGGGCAACGTCTCCGGAATGCGGCCGCGCAGCTCGCCTAGCAGCGTGTAGAGCTGCCTTCGCACCCAACGCGGTCCCAGCTTCGTTCCGCCCAGGCTCTCGTAGATCGGCGTGATGCGTCCCATCTCCAGGTTGCTGAACTCTTCCGTCGCCTCGGGCAGTATTTCGAATTGCGGCTGGATCATCTTGAAGCCGCGCGACGATCGCGATGCTTCCACTTTGCCGAAGACGGCGACAGTCTGCCCGGACTGGAATCGGTCCTTCAGATAGGTGCTGCGGAACCAGATGCACTTCAGGGTGCCGGTGCCTTGGCCCAGCGTCATCTCGAAGATCGGCATGGCTCGCGTGTGCAGCAGGACGGAGCCGCGTACTTCGCCGATCACACTCGCGGTCTCGCCGGCGACCAACTCATGCAGCGTCCGCGGATTCGCGCGATCCTCGTAACGGAAGGGAAGGTGATAGAGCAGGTCTTCCGCCGTGACGACGCCCTTTTCCGCAAGCGACTCCGCGATGCGCGGCCCGATGCCTTTGATGAACTGGACGGGCGTATCGATCGCGAGCACGCTCTGATGCTAGAGCATTTTCGGTAATACTGCGTCTTGCGGAGATTCATTCGGTGCGGCTTTTCTTTTAAGAAAATCCAAGAGAGCGATCGCTGAACAGTCTACGCCCATACCGAAAATGCTCTAGCAGCGCCGCACCGGGCTGCTACACTGCAGGCACTCCAACCACAGCATGGATCAAACGACACCGCATACGCTGACCTGGCAGAGGCGATGGATGCTCTGGACGGTGCCGCCGCTGGTCGCAATGCTGCTGCGCCTGCTGCATGCGACCTTGCGCTATGAGGAAATTCTGGAAGAGGGCGGCCGCGCCGATCAGCCAGGCGAGGCAAGCGTGTGGTGCTTCTGGCATCGCTGCCTGCTGCCTGCTGCCTGCTTCTTTCGCGGCAGGCCACGGACCACGCTGCTGATCAGCGCGAGCTTCGACGGGGAACTGATCGCGCGCACCATCGAACGTATGGGCTATGAGACGGTGCGCGGTTCGAGCTCACGTGCCGGGGCTGGTGGATTGCGGGCTCTGGCTCGCGCCGTCCGCGATGGCGCCACCGCGGTGATTCCTGGCGATGGTCCCCGGGGTCCGCGCTACTTTCTCAAGCCGGGCGTCACCAAGCTGGCGCGACTGACCGAATTGCCGGTGAACACCTTTTATCTTTTGCCGCAGCGGGCCTGGGTTTTGCGATCGTGGGATGCTCTGCTGTTGCCAAAGCCGTTTTCGCGGGTTGTGATGGCGTGGGGCCGTCCGATACCGCCTCCGGAATCAGGGCAAAGGGAAGAGGAGACGCGGCTTGCGGTCGAAGCGACGCTCGAACGGCTTCGTCTGCTGGCCGAAGCGCACTTCTCTGACCGTAGGCTCGCCGCCCACTAGAATCGGCTAGTGCTGGTTTCCGACTTTGACTTTACGTTGCCCGAAGAACTGATTGCGCAGGAGCCGCCTGCACAGCGCGGCGGATCGCGTATGCTCCTGCTGGACCGCGCGACGGGCGCATGGAGGGACGACGTCTTTGTGCACTTCGCGGAACAGCTTCGCGCAGGCGACGTCCTAGTGCTGAACGATTCGCGTGTGATACCCGCGCGCTTGTATGGATCGCGAACGCGTCGTCCGCATGAAGACGAGGCTGCGGCGGGACGCATCGAAGTGCTGCTCACCGAACAGATCGATACATGGGCGTGGAATGCTCTGGTGAAGCCGGGTCGCAAGCTACGCGTAGGGGACGGGCTTGAGTTTGCTGATGAGAGTGACGTGGTACTTCACGCGCAGATTGTCGCAGCGGGAGAACACGGCGAGCGGACACTGCGTTTTGTGCCGGTGGCGGACTTCGACCGGCGCCTGGACGCGCTCGGACACATGCCTCTGCCTCCGTACATTCATCGCGATGACCGGGCGCTCGACCGTGAGCGATACCAGGCGGTCTATGCCAGGCAGCGCGGCTCTGCGGCGGCGCCCACCGCAGGACTGCACTTTACGCCGGAGGTGCTCGGACAAATTCGCGGCGCGGGCGTGGCAGTTTGCACGATCACGTTGCACGTCGGTCTCGGTACCTTCCAGCCGGTGCGCGTCGCAGAGACGGCAGAGATCACTCTGCACAGCGAGCGATATGAGCTCTCCGCGGAATGTGCAGAAGAGATCAACGCGGCGCGCCATGATGGCCGGCGTATCGTAGCCGCAGGAACAACGACCGTTCGAACGCTGGAGCATTGTGCTGCTGCAAGCTGCGATGGACGGCTGCATCCCCACTCCGGGTCCACCAGCATTTTCATCTGGCCAGGCTTTCGCTTCCGCGCAGTTGATGCGCTGCTCACGAACTTCCATCTGCCACAATCGACGCTGCTGATGCTGGTTTCCGCCTTCGCCGGGCGAGACCATACACTTGCCGCTTACCGTCATGCGGTAGAAGAGCGCTACAGATTTTTCTCCTACGGCGATTGCATGTTCATCTCATAAGCTGGAGCGCCATGCCGA